>NZ_JBFAHP010000024.1:0-121531 GCF_040654255.1 Streptomyces sp. NPDC050732 | reverse complement strand
GCCCTGCTGCTCTCCCTGCCCGGCTCGCCGATCCTCTACTACGGCGACGAGATCGGCATGGGCGACAACATCTGGCTCGGCGACCGCGACGCGGTGCGCACCCCCATGCAGTGGACCCCGGACCGCAACGCAGGCTTCTCCTCCTGCGACCCCGGGCGCCTCTACCTCCCCACGATCATGGACCCCGTCCACGGCTACCAGGTCACCAACGTCGAGGCCTCCATGTCCTCCCCGTCCTCCCTGCTCCACTGGACGCGGCGCATGATCGAGATCCGCAAGCAGAATCTCGCCCTGGGCATCGGCTCGTACACCGAACTGCCGTCGTCCAATCCGGCGGTCCTCGCCTATCTGCGCGAGTACCAGGACGACCTCGTGCTGTGCGTGCACAACTTCTCCCGCTTCGCGCAGCCCACCGAACTCGACCTGCGGGCCTACGACGGGCGCCACCCCGTGGAGCTGATCGGCGGGGTCCGCTTCCCGGCCATCGGTGAGCTGCCCTACCTGCTGACACTGGCGGGCCACGGCTTCTACTGGTTCCGGCTGTGCAACGACCTCCACCCGCGCCGACCGGCGGACCTCGCCGTGCGCCTCTGAAGGGACGTGTCGCATGCTCAAGACCGCAACGCAGTCGCGTGGCAGCAGCCTCAGCCCTCCGCTGCTGCTCACGTCGTTGGCCGGAGTACTGCAGAAGTGGCTGCCCGAGCAGCGGTGGTTCGCGGGCAAGGGGCTGCCCGTCACGGACCTCGCCGTGGTGTCGATGACCGAGCTGCACCCCGGCTGCCTGCACCTGCTGATCAGTTCCGGGCACGCCGGGTCGCGCGACGACTGCTACCAGCTGCTCCTCGGCGTGCGCGAGGATCTGCCGTCCCGACTCCACCACGCCGTCATCGGCCGCCCCAGTGAGGGGCCCCTCGCGGGGCTCACGGTGTACGACGCGCTCCACGACCCGCGGTCGGCCGCACTGCTCCTTGAACGTCTCCGCACCCCGGGCTCGGCGGGACCGCTGCGCTTCGAACGTGACGCGCAGACCGTGGTGCCCTCGGGGCTCACGCCCCGCATTCTGGACGGCGAGCAGTCCAATACCTCTTTGGTGTACGGCGATTCCTTCATCCTGAAGCTGTTCCGCCGTGTGCAGTACGGCGTCAATCCCGACCTGGAAGTTCCCTGGGCGCTGGCCCGTGAGGGGTGTGCGCGCGTGCCCGCCCCCGTGGCCTGGTTCTGGACCGGCGAGCCGTGCAGGACGACCCTCGGGGTGCTCCAGCCGTTCCTGCCCGGGGCGACGGACGGCTGGACCCTGGCCCTGCAGACCCTCGCCGCGGGGCGGGACTTCACCGACGAGTCGTACGAACTGGGGCGGGCCACCGCCGAGGTGCATCTGGCGCTGGCCCAGGTCTTCGCGCCGGGACCCGAGGACCGGCACGGCGGGCGTCGCCTCGCCGCCGCGATGACGGCCCGCCTGGACACCACCGCCCGGCAGGTGCCGGCGCTCGTCCCGTACGTGTCGCGGCTGCGGGGCGCGTACGACGCCGTCGCGGCACGCGGCCTCGACCGGCCGCCGCAGCGCATCCACGGGGACCTGCACCTCGGGCAGGTCCTGCGGGCCGGGCAGCGGTGGTTCGTCATCGACTTCGAGGGGGAGCCGGCCCGCCCGATCGCCGAGCGCAGACGCGTGCAGGCACCCGTCCGCGACATCGCGGGCATGCTCCGCTCCTTCGACTACGCGGCGCACGCCAGGCGGCCCTGGCAGCCCCGGTGGGCCCAGCGGTGCAGGGACGCCTACTGCGCGGGCTACGCGGCCGAGGCGGCGTGGGACCCGCGGGGGCAGGCCGAGCTTTTGCGGGCCTACGAGACGGACCGGGCGGTGTACGAGGCGCTGTACGAGGCCAGGCACCGTCCGGACTGGCTGCCCGTGCCCATGGCGGCGATCGCCCGTCTGGCGGAGGGCCGTTGACTCCCCCGCCCGCGGCGCCGCACTCACGTCCGCCCTTCCCGTCACCGCCGCTCCGCACCTGCTCAGAGGAGAGCTGACTCCGTGGTCATCGCCGATACATCCACCCCCGCCCCCGCGGTCACCCTCCGCACCCCGCTGCCCGACCCGGGGACCGTCGCCGACGACGGGCAGACCCAGGACTGGCACGTGTCCGAGGCGCCGCTCGGCGGCCCGCTCGACGAGGAGAGCCGGGGCCGCCTGCTCGCGGGCACCCACCACGACCCGCACGCCGTGCTCGGCGCGCATCCGGTGCACGGGGGCGTGGCGTTCACGGTGCTGCGGCCGTACGCCCAGGCGGTGGCGGTCGTCGTCGACGGCCGGGCCGCGCGGCTGAACGATGTGGGTGACGGCCTGTTCTCGGGCGTTCTGCCGCTCGGGGCGATCCCCGCGTACGAACTGAGGGTGACGTACGACGGCCGGGAGACCGAGGTCCAGGACCCTTACCGCTTCCTGCCCGCGCTCGGCGAACTCGACCTGCACCTGATCGGCGAGGGGCGGCACGAGGAGCTGTGGCGGGCACTCGGCGCGCATCCCATGACCCACCAGGGCGTCACCGGCACCCGGTTCACAGTGTGGGCGCCCAACGCCAGGGGCGTGCGGGTGTGCGGGGACTTCTGCCACTGGGACGGCGCGGCCTACCCGATGCGTTCGCTGGGGTCGACCGGGGTGTGGGAACTGTTCCTCCCCGGCATCGGTGAGGGGGACCGCTACAAGTTCGACATCACACGGCCCGACGGCACGCACACCCTGCGCGCGGATCCGATGGCGCGCCTGGCGGAGACACCGCCGGCGACCGCCTCCGTGGTCACCCGGTCGACCCATGTGTGGGCGGACGCGGAGTGGATGGCCCACCGGGCGGACCGTCCGGTGCACCAGGCGCCCTTCTCGGTGTACGAGGTGCATCTCCCGTCCTGGCGCCCAGGCTTGTCCTACCGCCAGCTGGCCGAGGAACTCACGGCATACGTGGCCGACGCGGGCTTCACGCATGTGGAGTTCATGCCGGTGGCCGAGCATCCGTTCGGCGGATCGTGGGGCTATCAGGTCACCGGCCTGTACGCGCCGACCTCCCGCCTGGGCACACCGGACGACTTCCGGCACCTCGTCGACACGCTGCACCAGGCGGGCATCGGCGTGATCGTGGACTGGGTCCCCGCGCACTTCCCCAAGGACGACTGGGCGCTCGCCGCGTTCGACGGGTACCCGCTGTACGAACCGGGGGACTCGCGGCGCGCCGAACACCCGGACTGGGGCACGCTCACCTTCGACTACGGCCGCCGGGAGGTGCGCAACTTCCTGGTCGCCAACGCGGTCTACTGGTGCGAGGAGTTCCACATCGACGGGCTGCGCGTCGACGCCGTGGCCTCCATGCTCTACCTCGACTACTCCCGCGAGGACGGCCAGTGGGCGCCGAACGAACACGGCGGCCGCGAGAACCTCGACGCCGTCGCCTTCCTCCAGGAGATGAACGCGACGGTGTACCGCCGCTGCCCCGGGGTCGTCACCATCGCCGAGGAGTCGACCGCGTGGAACGGTGTCACACGGCCCACCGATCACGTCGGCGAGGACGGATTCGGCGGGCTCGGCTTCGGCCTGAAGTGGAACATGGGCTGGATGCACGACTCCCTTGAGTACATCCGGCACGAGCCGGTGCACCGGCAGTACCACCACAACGAGTTGACCTTCGCGATGGTCTACGCGTACAGCGAGAACTACCTCCTGCCCATCTCCCACGACGAAGTCGTCCACGGGAAGCGGGCGTTGGTGTCCAAGATGCCGGGCGACTGGTGGCAGCAGCGCGCCAACCACCGCGCCTACCTGGCCTACATGTGGGCCCACCCCGGCAAGCAACTCCTCTTCATGGGCCAGGAGTTCGCGCAGGGCGCCGAATGGTCGCCGGAGCACGGCATGGACTGGAGGCTGCTGGACCCGTCCTATCCGGCGGAACCGGACCACGGTGGTGTGCTGCGGCTGGTGCGTGACCTCAACCACCGGTACCGGGCGACGCCCGCGCTGTGGGAGCAGGACACCGTGCCGGCCGGGTTCGCCTGGGTCGACGCCGACGCGGCCCACGACAACGTGGTGGCGTTCCTGCGCTTCGCCGCTGACGGGACACCGCTCCTGGCGGTGAGCAACTTCTCGCCGGTGATCCGCCACGAGTACGTGCTCGGGGTGCCCGCGACGGCAGGCGCGTGGCGGGAGACGCTCAACACGGACGCGACGGAGTTCGGCGGCGGCGACGTACGCAACGCGCCCCCACTCCACCCGACCCACGAGCCCACCGGCCCCTTCCCGGCCCACCTGCGCGTGACACTGCCCCCACTGGCGACCCTGTGGCTACAGCCCGAGTGACCGGACCTGAGGAGTCCAGCAAGGCATCAGGATCACGGCCTCCACTCCTGCACGTACCCCTCCCGCAGCGGCCCGCCGAAGAGGCGGAGCACCCGCTCGGCGGCTGCCGCCAGCGGGACGGGGTCGGCACGCTCGGCGACCGCTCGATGGCCGTCCAGCAGGGCCTTGCCCCGCACCGGGTCCGCGCTCAGCAGCCGGCGGGGCAGCCACTTGCCTATGCCCGTCCACGCGTTGTGGTGGGCCGTGAGAAGGTGCGCCGCCTGGTTCAGGGTGAGGTCGGCGAGGGAGAGCTGTTCGTACCTCCGGGCCGGTGAGGTGTCGATCAGGTCGTCCATGAAGCAGGTGAGGCCGTAGCGGCTCTGTTCCTGCTCCGCGGCGGAGAGCGGAGGCGGCCCCGCCGCGAGCACGGCTCGGACCTGCTCGCATGTCCGGGCAAGGTGGCCGGCGGGGTCCGTCAGGGCCAGCCCCTCGCCGTAGATGAACAGGACCGTGCCCCTGCGCCGGGCCCTGTCCCATGCGAAGAACTCCGGTATGTCCGCGAGGGTGTTCAGGAACAGCTCGGCCGGGCGACCCTCGTGGCGTATCACTTCGCGGCGGCTGATGTCCGAGTTCGGCAGGAGGACGGCCACGTCGAGATCGCTCGTCGCGGTGGCGCGGCCCTGGGCGGCCGATCCTCCGAGTACGGCGCCCAGGGCGTGGGGGAAGTGGGTGGTGACTAAGTGGAGGGCTTGGGTGATGGGGGTCTCGTGGTCTTGCATGAGGCCACATCGTGCCAGCCCCGCCCGCTGAGGCTCGGGAGGCCGGAATCACGCCTGCATCGATGAACGTAAACATAGAAGCGTGTCAGCATAGGACGTATGTCGAACGCGAAGGCGTTGCCGTTGCTCACGTCGGACGCGGACGTCGAGCCCTGCTGTCCGCCCCTCACGGAGCGTCCCCTCACCGCGGAGGAAGCGGTGCGGACGGCCGCGATGTTCAAGGCCCTCGGCGATCCGGTCCGGCTGCGCCTGTTCTCCCTGGTCGCCTCGCACGAGGGCGGCGAGGCGTGCGTGTGCGACATCTCCGACGTCGGCGTCTCCCAGCCCACGGTGTCCCACCACCTGAAGAAGCTGAGAGAGGCGGGCCTGCTCGCCTCCGAACGCCGCGGCACGTGGGTGTACTACCGCGTCGAGCCGTCCGTCCTCCAGGCAATGGGCCACCTGCTGGGCCAGCGCGCGGCCTGACGTCCGGCGAGGCTAGCCGTTCGGGAGGATGACCGCCCGGCCGTGCACGCGGCCCTCGTGCAGGTTCTCGTACGCCTTGGGGGCGTCGTCGAGCGCGTACGTCTCCACGTGGACGTCGATCACGCCGGACCGGGCCAGGTCCAGGACCTCGATCAGCTCGGCCCTGCTGCCCCAGTACGGGGAGCGCACGGCCGCGTCGAAGGGGGTCGTGCCGAAGCCGACCGACGCGGCCCCGCCGCCGATGCCGACGATCGAGACGTCCGCCTCCACCGCGGCGCACGCGGTCGCCGTCGCGGCGGTGGGCGGCGCGCCGACGAAGTCGAACACCGCCTGGGCGCCCAGGCCGCCGGTCAGCTCGCGCACCCTGCCCGCCGCCGCCCCGTCCGACAGGACGGCCTCGTGGGCGCCGACCTCGCGGGCCAGGCGCAGCTTCTCCTCGGTAACGTCGAGGGCGATCACCCGCGCCGGCGTCAGCGCACGCAGCAGCTGGATCGCCACGTGCCCGAGACCGCCGGTGCCGATGACCACGGCCGTGCTGCCGGGTGTCAGCTTGGGCAGTGAGGTCTTGATGGCGTGGTACGGCGTCAGGCCCGCGTCGGTGAGCGGCACGGCGGTCACCGGGTCGAGGCCGTTCAGCGGGACCAGGTGGCGCGGGTCGTCCACGATCATGTACTCGGCGATGGCGCCGGGCGCCCCGAGTCCGGGCGGGCGGATGCCCAGCTCCGCGGCGCGCGTGCAGTAGTTCTCCTTGCCCTGCGCGCACATCAGGCAGGTGCCGCAGCCCCACGGCCCGTACACGGCCACGGAGTCGCCGAGCGCGAGCCCGGTGACGCCCTCGCCCAACGCGGCGACGGTCCCGGCGCCCTCGTGGCCGAGGGTGAGCGGCAGCGGGAAGCCGAGGGACTCCGCCGGCCGGCTCATCACGGCGATGTCGGAGTGGCAGACACCCGCGGCGGTGACCTTCAACAGCACCTGGCCGGGGCCCGGTTCGGGCCGCGGGACGGTGACGACCTCGGGGGCGGCGCCGACGCTGCGGTACTGGACGGCCTTCATCTCGGCGGGCAGGGCCGGGGCGGCCGGGTCCTGGAGTTCTCGGTCTTGGTCTGACATTTCGGGTGCCTCTTCTTCCCTCTCTGATCCTCGTACGTTTCTCGGGTCCTCGTGCGGCCGGGTCAGCGAGCCGCGTAGCCGCCGTCGACGAGGTGGTAGCTGCCGTTGATGAACGAGGCGCGGTCGGAGAGCAGGAACAGCGTGAGGTCGGCGACCTCGTCGGCGGTGCCGAGGCGGCCCTGCGGGTGCAGCGCGATCAGCTGCCTGCGCTGCGCCTCGTCGCCCTTGAGCAGCGGGGTGTCGATGAAGCCGGGGGCGACGGCGTTGACGCGCACGCCCCGTGCCGCGTACTCCACGGCGGCGCTCTTGGTCAGCCCGACGACCGCGTGCTTGGCGGCGGAGTACGCGGGGGAACCCGCGAAGCCGTTCGTGCCGAGGATCGAGGACATGTTGACGACGGCGCCGCCGCCCGCGGCGACGAGCCGCGGCAGCTCGTACCGGAGGGAGTAGAAGACGCCGTTGAGGTTGGTGTCGATCACGCGCCGCCAGTCCTCGACCGTGTACTCGCCGGTCGGGGCGGTGGCTCCGGCGATCCCGGCGTTGTTGACGGCCAGCTGCAGACCGCCGAAGGTGTCGACGGTGAACTCGACGGCGTGGCGCACCGATTCGGGGTCGGTGACGTCGACGCGTACGGCGGCGGCGCGGCCGCCGGCCTCGGTGAGCGACCGGGCGACGTCCCGCGCGCCCTGTTCGTTGTGGTCCGCGACGACGACGGCCGCTCCTGCCGCGGCGAGGCGGCGGGCGACCTCAAGGCCGATGCCGGAGGCGGCGCCGGTGACGAGGGCGGCCTTCCCGGCGAACTCCGCCGGCGCGGTGGTGACGCCGGCCGTGCTGGTGCTGGTGCTGGTGCTGGTGCTCATGGTGGTGCCTGGTTTCACGTGGTGGTGGTTCGGGGTGCGGGTTCGTCGGCCAGGGCCGCGAACGACGCGTCGATGAGCTGCGGCAGGGGGATGCTCGCGCCGGGCGCGATCCAGAACCGTACGGCGGTGCCGAACGCCCCGACCGCCAGCGAGACGGCGAGCGCCGGGCGCAGATCACGCTCGGCGTCCAGGCCGAGCCGGCGCGCGACGATCGCCACCGACTCGGTCTCGGCCTCGTCCCGCACCCGCAGGTAGGCGGAGAGCAGCGACGGCTCCTCGTGGAGCAGTCGGAGCAGGTCGCCCGAGCGGGGCAGGCGGTGCCAGGCGGTCGGCTCGTCGTCGAGCCAGCCGCGGAGGGCCCGGTAGTAGGCCGTGAGGGGGTTCTCTTCCGCGGGGCGGGCGGCGAGCGCCGCGTTGATCCGCGCGTAGTCGGCGCGCAGGGCGTCGACCACGGCGTCCTCCTTCCCGGCGAAGTAGCGGGAGAAGGTGCGGCGCGAGACATCGGCGCGTTCGCTGATCGTCTCGACGGTGACCTGGTCGAGGCCGTGGGCGAGGACCAGGTCCACGGCGGCGTTCGCCATGGTGGCCCGGCTCTCCTGGACCTTACGGGTCCTGCGGCCCTGTGTGCTGCTCATGCCTCCGACTGTACTCCTCAAAGTGTCCCAACGGGACACTTGACCCCTCGGGACAGTTGGTGTCGGGCCCTGCCGGGTGCCTCCGCGCCCTCTGCCCGACCGCGGTCGCGCGTGCCATCGTGGTGGGGCCGCTGGTCCGTACCAGTGGCCCGGAAGGTCAGCTGCCGATGAGGAGCGTGCGCATGCGCGGCACCACCGTCTTACCGGGACAGGGGAACAACGGAGAACCGGGCGAGGAGGGCATGCCGACGCATCGGCTGCAGGTGCCGATGCCCAACACCCTGCCCTTCGCCATCGGGACGTTCGACACGATCGGGCCCATGTCCCGCGCCCCCTTCCCGCACCGGCACACCTTCCACGAGATCGTCCATGTGACGGGCGGCACCGGCGGACATGTGGTCGACCTGAGCCGCTTCGCGCTGCGTCCCCCGAACCTGTGCTTCATCGCCCCCGGGCAGGTCCATCACTGGGATGACGTGTCCGGCCTTGAGGGCCAAGTCATCCTGTTCACCGACGACTTCCTCCTCGACCATCCCGGCGACCGGCACCTCCTGCGGGGGCTCGCCCGGCGCTCCTGCCTCGACCTGACCGAGGAGGCGGCGGAGTGGACCGCCCGCCTGGTCGCCGAGCTGGACGGCGAGTACCGGTCGGGGGCCGAGGGGTTCCAGGGCGTCCTGCGGGCCCTGCTGCACATCCTGGTGGTGCGGGCGGCGCGGCTGCCCGCTCTCCGTACGTCACCGGCGGCCCCCGAGCCGCCGCACGAGGGAACGCCGCACTCCCGGCCGGTCTCGGTGGCCACGGATTTCGTGACGCTCCTCGCCGCTCCCGAGGGCGCCCTGGAATCGGTGCGGTCGTGCGCGGCGCGCCTCGGTGTCTCGGTGAGCTATCTCAGCGAGGCGGTGAAGGCCTCCACCGGCCGCACGCCAGGCGAACTGATCCGGCAGGCCCGGGTGCACGAGGCCAAACGCCTGCTGCTGCGCACCGAGTTGTCGGTCCGTCAGGTGGCGGGGCGGGTCGGGTTCGCCGACCCGGCGTACTTCTGCCGCTTCTTCCGCCGGGAGACCGGCGCGAGCCCCGGGGACTTCCGGCGCGGCGGTGGCGATATTCACCACGACCACCGGCTCCAGTCCATCGTCGGGTCCTCCTCCCCCGCATAGCTTCATAGCCGATCCGGAACGCACCCATCCCTTACGGCTCAGGAGGAGCGAGCGATGGACAACGAGATCGGCACCCCCACCGGTGACGGCACCCCCGAATCCGAGTCCGGCCCCGGTGTGAACGGCAGCAAGGGCCCGAGCCGCAAGACCGTCCTGCGGGCCGCCGCCGCGATGGGCATATCCGCGCCCCTGACCCTCTGGGGCGCGCCCGCGCTGGCGCGGACGGCCGGCGAGCGCGGCGAGGCCGTCGAGGTAACCCCGACCTGCGACGACGGTGACGACCCGACCATCCCGCAGATGGAGGGGCCGTACTTCAAGCGCAACTCGCCGCAGCGCACCTCGCTCGTCCAGCCGGGCACACCGGGCGTGCGCCTCACCGTCACCGGCTACGTCTTCGGGCTGGCCTGCAAGCCGATCCCCCGGGCGCTGCTGGACTTCTGGCAGGCCGATACCTACGGAGCGTACGACAACGTGGGATACCGCTTCCGTGGGCACCAGTTCACCGACGCCAACGGCGCGTTCAAACTCTCCACGATCGTGCCGGGCCTCTACCCGGGGCGCACCCGCCACCTGCACGTCAAGGTGCAGGCCCCCGGACGCTCGATCCTCACGACGCAGCTGTACTTCCCGGGTGAGCCGCGCAACAACACGGACACGATCTTCGACCCCCGGCTGCTGATGAACGTCCGCACCGTCGGCAACGCGAAGGAGGCGGATTTCGACTTCGTCCTCAACGTGCCGCAGTAGCGGGGCCGTACAACCTCTGGTGGGCGCCACAGGTCGGCCAACCGGTCGAGAACACCTGAGGAACAGAGAAATACGCATGTCGCTCACCAGCCGCAGAGTCCGTGTCACCATGCCTTTGATCGCCGCCCTCCCTGCTGGTGGGCGGCGGCCTCTCGGCCTGGACCCTGGGGCAGGGCACCGCCGCCCACGCGGCCGCGCGGGACGCCGGCCACGCGGGCGGCGCCGTGCGGCCGACGGACGACTTCAACGGCGACGGCTACGCCGACCTGGTCGTCGGCGACAGCGACTACGAGAGCAGGGCCATGGTCGCCCACGGCTCGGCGGACGGCCTGAAGGACGGTGTGCAGAAGTTCAACCAGGATCTGCCGGGCATGCCGGGCGTTGAGGAGAGCGGTGACAGCTTCGGCAGGTCGGTCGCGGCCGGCGACGTGACCGGTGACGACCACGCCGATGTCGCGCTCGGGGTGGTCGGCGAGGACGTCCGGAACGTCGCCGCCGCCGGCGCGGTCGTCCTCGTGCGCGGCAGTGCCGGCGGGGTGACGGGCGCCGGGGCGCAGGCCTTCCACCAGGACACGGCGGACGTGCCCGGAGTCGCCGAGAGGGGTGACCTGTTCGGGACGGCCGTGTCGCTGCTCGACGTCACGGGTGACGGGCACGGCGACCTCGCGGCGTCCTCCGTGGCGGAGAACGCCCAGGCCGGGGCGGTGTGGTCGCTGCGCGGCACGCCCGGCGGCCTGACGGCCAAGAAGTCCGTGGCCTTCGGCCCGAAGGATGTCGCGGCCCCGGACACGGCGGCGCTCTTCGGCAGCAGTCTGCGCTGAGCAAGCTCGTCGGCCGGGCAGCGCCGAGCCTGTGCCCCGGTCTGAGGCCTCCCCCCGTCGGAGGCCTCAGACCGGGCGGATCAGCTCCCAGGTGTCGACGGCGTAGTCGAGGGCCATGCCGTGCCGTTCGTACAGGGCGAGCGCGCCGCTGCTGTTGTCGGTGTCCACGCCGAGGCCGATCCGGTCGCGGCCCAGCGACGCGTAGTGCCCGAAGGCGTGGCGCAGGAGGTGGCTGCCGATGCCGCGCCCGCGGGCCTCGGCCAGGACGCCGAGGTTGCCTATCCACCCCATCGACGCACGGTCGTTGTGGGTGCGCAGCACGGCGGCGTCACCGTGACCCTCGACGTGGGCGACCCAGATCAGCGACCAGTCGACCCGCTCGGCGTTGATGTCGTCCAACCACTGCGTGTACGTGCGGGGTTGGTGGTCGAAGTGCTCCGTGAAGCACTTCTGGAGCAGGTCGTGCGCGCGCCTGCGGTCCTCTTCGGCCAGGCACGGACGCAGGGTCACTCCGGGCGGCGGCGAGGGCACCGGATCGACTACCGGGTCAAGCTGACGGGCCATCACGTTATACCGGCGCACGGTCCGCCAGCCTCGCGCCCGGAGCGCCGCAGGGTCCGTGGTGGGCGTGGTGTTGAGGTGGAGGTGCACGACGGCTCGCGCCGCACCGTTGGCCGCCGCCCGCTCCGCGGCGCGGTCCTCCATCAGGTCGAAGAGGTGCAGGGAGCCTTCGGGGCGGCCGGGCAGGACGTAGTGGTCGACGTCGATCCGCTCGCCGCCGGATTCGTCCCACAGCAGCGCGTACCCGACGAGCAGGTCACCGTCGTACAGCAGCCAGGAGTCCCGCTCCAGGTCCACCTCGGGGTGCTTCAAGTCGGCCTGCACCTCGACCAGTTCGGTGTCGGCCCGGCCGATCTCCAGCAGGTCGACTTCATTGAGCAGCGCACACACGGCCGCCGCGTCGCCGAGGGTCGCCGGGCGCACGGTCAGGCCCGGGGGCGGCGTGAGGGTCGTGGTCATGGGTCCACTGTCTGGGGGCTGGGGCCGGGACAGCAACGCATTTTTTTGCGGCCGGCCGCTTCCCCGGCTCCCGGTCACACAGTCCGCGTAAGAGTGGGGCGGCCGTCGCCGAGCAGCGGCGGGAGTGCCGTGCCGCGGTCCGCGACGCCCTCGCGGACCCGGACGCGTGGCACGGCTTCCGGCGCCTTGTCGTGCGGGTCTGCGAACTCGAACTCCACGCGCACAGGCGGGGGTTCACCGACGCCTTCATGTCGGCCTTCCCGAGGCCATGGACTTCACCGCCGACCGGGAGCAGACACTGCGCGCGGTCGGCGAACTGGCGCGCCGAGCCCAGGAGACCGGCCGACTCCGCCCCGGCTTCGTCGTCGGCGACCTGACCCTCATGCTCACGGCCCACCACGGCCTCCAGGACACGCCGCGCGCCACCCGACTCACGGCCTCCCGCCGCTTCGCGGCCTACATGATCGAGGCATTCCGCACCACCCCAGAGCCGCCGGCCCTCACCCCACTCCCCCGGCCCCACACCTACAGCGCACCCCCGTACCCTCGCCCGGGACGCCGTAGCTCCCGCGAGCTGGAGGTTCGTGAGCCTGGGGTTGCGGCGGGTGCCGGGGTTCAGGCCAGTACTGCCCGCACCGTCTTGCCTCCCCTGTGTGTGCCCACCACCTCCAGGCGGTGGGCCAGTTGGCGGACCATTGCCAGGCCCCGGCCGCTCTCCCTGTCCGTGCTCTGGCGCTGGACCCGGGGGCGTTCGGGGCTGGTGTCGGTGACCTCTACGGTGACTCGGCCGCCGGACACCTCCACGCTCAGGCGGCAGCCGCCGTCCGCGTGCCGCAGGGCGTTGGACACGAGCTCCGAGACGATCAGCGTGGCGTCGTCCACCCGGTCGGCGGCCACCTCGGTCTTGCGGCGGCGGGATCCCGAGAGGAATCCCGAGGTCAGGTGCCGCGCTCGGCCCGCCGACGCGGGCTCCTGCGGCAGCGCGTACTCCACTCGTTCCTTGGACCGATGGGCGCGCTGGTGCGCACGCATGGCAGCTCACTCCCCTCCCCGAGACAAACCGGCGTCCACCCGCGATCAACGTCGCCACCGGGGCCGCGACCCGTGGCGCGCGACCGGTCCTGCCCCACGGTGATGCCCTCGCCCACTGATCCTCAATCCGCCCGCGGTCGCTTCCCTTGCCACACATTGACCCTGACATCAGCTTCAAATCAGACTGAGCGGGTCATCCGCCGGCACCGGCGTCGAAGGCGCGGTGTCCGCTCCGCCACGCCGGAAAGGCCGCCCATGAGCCCGACGCCTCGCCCCTCCAAGGACCTCAAGGACCACAAGGACCACAAGGACTACCAGGACGAGATCTACTTTGACGGGCTGCGCGGTGTCGTTCCCACCTATCCGATGACCTATGGGGAGTTGGAAGCACGTGCGCATGCCGCCATGCCGCCCTCGATCGTCTCGTACGTCGCCGGCGGCGCGGGTGACGAACGTACGCAGAACGCCAACGTCACCGCCTTCGAGCGCTGGGGGCTGATACCGCGGATGTTCGTCGGCGCCGCCCGACGCGACCTGTCCGTCGACCTCTTCGGCATGAGGCTGCCGTCGCCCCTGTTCATGGCGCCCGTCGGGGTTCTCGGGATCTGCGCTCAGGACGGGCACGGGGACCTCGCGACGGCGCGGGCGGCCGCGCGGACCGGCGTGCCGATGATCGCCTCCACGCTGTCCGAAGACCCGATGGAGGCCGTCGCGGGCGAGCTCGGCGAGACGCCCGGCTTCTTTCAGCTGTACACGCCGACCGACCGCGCGCTCGCCGAGAGCCTGGTGCGCCGGGCGGAGAAGTCCGGCTTCAAGGCCATCGTCGTGACCATGGACACCTGGATCTCCGGGTGGCGCCCGCGCGACCTGAGCACCTCCAACTTCCCGCAGCTGCGCGGCCACTGCCTGGCCAACTACACGAGCGACCCGGTCTTCCGCGCCCAGCTGCCCGCCGACCCCGAGCAGGACATGCAGTCGGCGGTACTCACGTGGGTGCGGGTCTTCGGCAACCCGCTGACCTGGGACGACCTGCCGTGGCTGCGCTCCCTGACGTCCCTGCCGCTGATTGTGAAGGGCCTGTGCCACCCGGAGGACGTGCGCCGCGCCAGGGACGGCGGGGTGGACGGCATCTACTGCTCCAACCACGGCGGCCGCCAGGCCAACGGCGGACTTCCCGCGCTCGACGTGCTGCCCGCGGTCGTCGAGGCGGCGGACGGGCTGCCCGTCCTCTTCGACTCGGGAGTGCGCAGCGGCGCGGACATCGTCAAGGCCGTCGCGCTCGGCGCCACCGCCGTCGGCGTGGGCCGCCCGTACGTGTACGGACTCGGGCTCGGCGGGACGGACGGTGTCACGCACGTGCTGCGCTCGCTGCTCGCCGAGGCCGATCTCCTCATGGCGGTCGACGGCTACCCCACCCTCGCCGATCTCACCCCGGAGGCTCTCCAGCGCGTGCAGTGACCAGGCGGGAGGGCGGGGGGAGAGGGCGGGGCGAGCAGGGCAGGCCAGTGACCATCCGGGACTCAGTGGACACTCACACGTCCCTTGTGAGACATTGATGTCTCATTCGGAACTGAGGTGTTACTCCCCATGACCCCGCAACGTGACTCACGGCGCTGGGCCGTCCTCGCGATCCTCTCCGGCAGCCTCCTGCTGATCGCCATGGACACCACGATCCTGAACGTCGCCTTCCCGTCCCTGGTCACCGATCTGCGGCCCAGCTCCGTGCAGCAGCTGTGGATCATCGACATCTACGCCCTCGTGCTCTCCGGACTCCTCGTGACCGCGGGCGCGCTCGGCGACCGGTGGGGCCGCAAACGGCTGCTCCTGATCGGCTTCGGCGTCTTCGCCCTCGCCTCGCTGCTCGCCGTCTTCGCGACCGCCGCCTGGCAGGTCATCGCCGCCCGGGCGCTGCTCGGCGCGGGTGGCGCGGCGATCATGCCGGCCACCCTGTCGATCCTGCGGCACGTCTTCACCGACGCCCGCGAGCGCGCCCTCGCCTACGCGGTGTGGTCGGCCGTCTTCGGCGGCGGCATGGCGCTCGGCCCGGTCGTCGGCGGCCTGCTGGTCGAGCACAACGGCTGGCAGTCCGCGTTCCTGATCAACATCCCTGTCGCGCTGGTCGTCATCGCGCTCGGCCTGTGGATCCTGCCCGAGTCCCACCAGCCCCGGGAGGGCCGCTGGGACTGGTGGGGCGTCGGCCAGTCCGTCGTCGGCATGCTCGCCCTGGCGGGCGGCATCAAGCAGCTCGGCAAGGGCGGCCCCGCCGACCCGGTGGCCTGGGCGCTCCTCGTCCTCGCCGCGGTGACGCTCACCGTCTTCGTCCGTCGCCAGCTGCGGCTCGACCACCCGCTGCTGCGGGTACGCCTCTTCACGTCCAGGCCCTTCGCCATCGCCGCCGCTGCGATCTTCCTCGGCATGATCGCCCTGGGCTCGGCGCTGTTCCTGATCACGCAGTGGTTCCAGTACGGGCAGGGCTACACGCCCCTGGAGGCGGGCGTCCGGCTCCTGCCGGCCCCGCTGGGCCTGGTCCTCACCTCGCTGGTGACCCCGGTCCTGATGCACCGGCTGCCGATCCGGCACGTGATGGGCGGCGGCCTGGTGGTGATGGCGGCCGGGCTCGCCCTGCCGTGGTTGCTGCAGCTGTCGGGGCCGCTCGGTTACGGCGGGGTCGCCGTCGCGCTGGCGGTGCTCGGCTGCGGCGTCGGCGTCGCGACGACCGCCGCGTCGGTGACGCTGATGGCCGCCACCCCGGCCAAGGACGTCAGTGGTGCCGCGGCGGTCGAGGAGACCTGCTACGAACTCGGCGCGGCGATGGGCGTGGCAGTACTCGGCAGCGTCGCCACCGCGCTGTACCGCGTGAACCTGCCCGACCTGGGCCTCCCGGCCGACACCACGGCGGCCGTGAGCGACTCGATCGGCGAGGCGGCGCGGGTCGCCCACGAGCTCACGGGCCAGGCCGGCGCCACCCTGCTCACCCGGGCCGCCGACGCGTTCACCTCCGGGATGGCGCCGACGTTCCTGATGGCGGCCGCGCTGCCGCTGGCCGCGGCGGCGCTCACCTGGGCGAAGATCCCCAAGGGCCTGCGCCCGACGGAGGACGCGCACTGACGCCCCAACTGGCAACGCCCGTACCTCAGTTCCCCCTATCATCTGTTCGGCTCAATGCGTTCGGTGAAGTGCGTTCGGTGAGATGCGTTCGGTGAGAGGACGACGGGGACTTGAGTTCCATACGGAAGCGCGGCGCGCGCAAGCGCCGCAGGGCGATGGCCGTCGCGGGCGCCGCGGCGGCCGTCGTGGCGGGGATCCAGCTGTCGCCCGCCGCGTTCGGCACGGGCGGCGACGAGAAGCCGGCGGCCGCACGGCCTGCCGCCGGGACGGACGACTTCGGCGTCACCCGCGCGGACGGAACCTCCTTCGAGAACGGCGTCATGTCCCTGAAGCCCGCGCCCTCCTCGCGGCAGGCGGCCGCCGCGGCCCCGCACGGCACGGGCTGGAAGTCGGGCGGCGCGTCCAAGTACCTCGGCACGGGCTACACCATCAAGTTCTACGACAAGCGGGCCGCGGACTGGCTCGGCCCGTACGTGAAGAAGTCCGCCGCGGACCTCAGGCGGGTCACCACGCTGCCCGTCTCCGTCGACACGAGGCCGGTCGGCTGGGACTACGTCCGGCCCAGGGGCGAGATCATCATCGGCCTCCTGCGCCGCCCCTGCGTTCCCCCGGCCGACGGCGGCCCATCGGGCTGGAAGGTGGTCCGGGACGGCTCGGGCAGCAAGGACCTGAGCTGCGGCTTCTACGCCTCGTCCATCGCCGACACAGTGACCAGCGGGCACGCGTACATCGACGACGAGTTCTTCACGGCGGACGGCAGGCCCGCCCCGTCCATGGGCGCGACCTACCTGCGCAACCACATCAGCCACGAGCTCGGGCACACCATGGGCCTCGCGCACGCCAACCGCAGCCCGGCCCGCGGCGACTGCGTCAAGGGCACCGACTCCGGCCAGGTCCCGGTGATGTGCACGCCCACCTACGCGTACCAGGACAAGCGCGCGGGCAGCTACGTCCAGCAGTTCGACATGCAGGGCCTGCGCCACCTGGCCCGCGGCGGCGGCGCGGCCCTGCCCCCGCAGGGCAAGGTGACCGGCATCGGCCGCAAGTGCCTCGACGTCAAGGGCGGCAAGGCGGCCAACGGCACGCAGATCCAGATCCACACCTGCAACAACGGCGTCGCGCAGTCGTGGATCCCGCAGAAGGACGGCACGTTCCGGGCGCTGGGCAAGTGCCTGGACAACCACCGCAACCAGAGCACCGACGGCAACAGGATCACCCTCTCCGACTGCCACGGCGGCGCGTCGCAGCGCTGGTCGGTGAATGCCAGGGGCCAGATCGTGCACGTCGCGTCCGGCAAGGTCCTCGACGTGCGGGGCGGCTCCACCGCCAACGGGACCAGGGTCCAGCTGCACGCGGCGAACACGTACAAGCGCCAGGTCTGGGTCACACCGAAGTAGCCACGCCGAAGGAGACACCTTCAAGCAACCCTTAAGATCACTTCGCACTCGGCACGGGCAAGAAGGGGCCCGAGGTGATCAACGAGGAGTACTCGGACTTCGGCGCCGTCCCCGCGATCTCCGCGCCACCGGCCGGGTCGGTCGCCACCCGGGACGAGTTCATCGCGGCCCAGGCACAGCCGCAGCCGCGGGTCCAGCGGCTACAGTCACCAGCGATCAGCACCGCTCACCTGGGAGAACCTCGGACCATGGCCGTCGACGAACTCGACACCCGCATCCTGCGGCTGCTCCTCGAACAGCCCCGCACCAGCCTGCGTGAGTACGCGCGCGTCCTCGGGATCGCCCGCGGCACCCTGCAGGCCAGGCTGGACCGCATGGAGCGGGACGGCGTGATCACCGGGACGGGTCCGTTCCTCTCCCCCGCGGCGCTCGGCCACCCCGTGCTCGCCTTCGTCCACATCGAGGTCACCCAGGGGCACCTGGACGAGGTGGGGGACGCGCTCGCCGCCGTTCCCGAGATCATCGAGGCGCACTCGATCACGGGCGGCGGCGACCTGCTGACGCGCGTCGCGGCCCGCGACAACGGGCACCTGGAGGACGTCATCCAGCAGCTGATCAACCTGCCGGGCGTGGTGCGCACCCGCACGGAGATGGCGCTGCGGGAGCGGGTGCCGCACCGCCTGCTCCCGCTGGTCGAATCGCTCGGCAGGTCGACCGCCGGACAGGGGTGACCTGGCCGTTTGGCATGCTGGATGCCATGAGCACCTTCGGCAGGACCTCGGTCGTCTTCGACCTCGACGGCACTCTCGTGGACAGCGAGCCCAACTACTTCGAAGCCTCGCGGGCCCTGCTCGCCGACTTCACGGGCCGGGAGTACACCTGGGCCGACAACGAGCAGTACGTCGGCATCAGCTCCGTGGAGACGCTCGCGCTGTGGCGGACGGAGTACGGCATCGAGGCCTCGGCGGCCGAACTGCTCGCCGACCTCGACCGCCGCTATCTCGCGCTGGCCCGCGCCAATACGCCCGTCTACCCGGAGATGCGCAAGCTCGTCGAGCACCTGCACGAGGCGGGCGTGCCGATGGCGGTGGCGTCCGGGTCCTCCCGCGCGGCCATCGAGGCGATCCTGGTCGGCACGGGCCTCGACGCCTGGCTGACGACGCTGGTCTCCGCCGAGGAGGTCCCGCGCGGCAAGCCGGCGCCGGACGTGTTCCTCGCGGCGGCCGAGCTGCTGGGCGCCGACCCCGCGGACTGCGTGGTCTTCGAGGACGCGGCGCCGGGCGCGCTGGCGGCGCGGGCGGCCGGGATGCGGTGTGTGGCGATACCGTACGTCGCCGCGCACGCCTCCGATGAGGCCTTCGCCGACGCGGACTTCCTGTTCCCGGGCGGCCAGGCCGAGTTCACGGCCCAGGCGGCCCTGGACGTTCTGGCCACCGAAGGGTAGCCATCAGGGGCGCGCCGAAGGGTGGCTTTTCAGGGGCGCGGGGAACTGCGCGACAAGCCACGACGAGCCCGCAGCAGAGACCCGGCCCCGAACCGCTCAGGCGGCGCCGGCCACCCGCTCGGGGGTGAGCAGCTCCGCCAGCCGCTCCGGCGGCAACAACCCCTTCTCCAGGACCAGTTCGGCGACGCCCCGCCCCGTGGCGAGCGCCTCCCGGGCGATCTCCGTGGCGGCGGTGTAGCCGATGTGCGGGTTGAGCGCGGTGACCAGGCCGATGGACGTCTCCACCGAGGCGCGCAGCACCTCCGTGTTGGCGGTGATGCCCTCCACGCACCGCTCGGCGAGCGTCAGGCAGGCCTGGCGGAGCGAGGTGATGCTCTTCGCGAGCGAGTGCAGGATGACCGGCTCGAAGGCGTTGAGCTGGAGCTGGCCCGCCTCCGCGGCCATGGTGATGGTGACGTCGTTGCCGATCACCTCGAAGGCGACCTGGTTGACGACCTCGGGGATGACGGGGTTGACCTTGCCCGGCATGATGCTCGAACCGGCCTGCACCGGCGGCAGGTTGATCTCGTTGAGGCCCGCGCGCGGGCCGGACGACAGGAGCCGCAGATCGTTGCAGCTCTTCGAGAGCTTGACCGCGATCCGCTTCAGGACGCCGGACAGGTGTACGAAGGCTCCGCAGTCCTGCGTCGCCTCGACCAGGTTGGCGGCGGTCACCAGCGGCATGCCGGTGATCTCGGCGAGGTGGCGGCGGGCCGTCTCGGCGTAACCGGCGGGGGCGTTGAGGCCGGTGCCGATGGCGGTGGCGCCGAGGTTGATCTCGTGGATCAGCTCGACGGCCTCGGCGAGCCGCATGCGGTCCTCGTCGATCATCACGGCGTACGCGGAGAACTCCTGGCCGAGCGTCATCGGCACGGCGTCCTGGAGCTGCGTGCGCCCCATCTTCAGGACGTCGCGGAACTCCAGGGCCTTCGCCGCGAACGCGTCCTGCACCACCGCCATCGCGCGCAGCAGCCCGTGGACCGCGCTGACCGTCGCGACCTTCACGGCGGTCGGGTAGACGTCGTTGGTGGACTGGCTGAGGTTGACGTCCTCGTTGGGGTGCAGGTGTTCGTACGCGCCCTTGGGGTGCCCGAGGAGTTCCAGCGCGCGGTTGGCGACGACCTCGTTGGCGTTCATGTTGGTGGAGGTGCCCGCGCCGCCCTGGATGACGTCGACGACGAACTGGTCGTGCAGGCGCCCCGCGCGGATCTCCCGGCAGGCCGCGGCGATGGCGTCGGCCTTGGTCTTCGGGAGGAGCCCCAGCTCCTCGTTGGCGCGGGCGGCGGCCTCCTTGACGGCGGCGAGCGCGTCGACCAGCTGCGGGTACACGGAGATCGGGATGCCCGTGATGGGGAAGTTCTCCGTGGCGCGCAGGGAGTGGATGCCCCAGTAGACGTCGGCGGGCACGTCCCGGTCACCGAGCAGATCGTGCTCGCGACGGAGGGCGGGGGCGGTGGTGGGGGTCATGATGGTTCTCTTCCGGCGTGGAGCGCCCCGTCAGGGGCGCGAGACTGTGACATTTGCGGCTCCGCCGCGTGGGCGCGACCAGCCACATGCGGCCCGCAGACGAACACACTCAGGCGGCAGCGGCCTCGTCCGACACCGCCGGGTCACCGACGATCCGCCGCAGCCGCGCCGTCCGCTCCACCGGGCCGGAGGCCGACAGCAGCGCGGCGAGGAGCGCGGTACGGGCCTGCCCGGCCCGCAACGTGCCGGTCAGCACCGCCCCGGCCGCCGCGAGGTCGACCGCCCCGCCGTGTGTGTAGATCTCGGTGACGGGCCCGGCGGGGACGCGGGTGGTGAGGGCGACCACGACGCCCCGCTCGATGGCGGCCCTGACGGCGGCGACGAACTCGGGGGTCGCGTTGCCCGCTCCAGTGGCGACGAGCACGATGCCCTCGGCGCCCGCCTCGACCGCCGTCTCCAGGAACAGCGGGTCGGCGTCGACGTGGTGCATGACCATGTCGATGCGCGGCAGGGACCCGGTCGGCAGCTCCGCGGGCGCCGGCAGCGGCTCGGGGCGCGCCGGGCGGTGCAGTATCGAGACCTTGCCGAAGCCCACCTTGCCGACGGGCGGCGCGGACGGGTCGGCGAAGGCGTCGGCGGCGAGGGTCTGGGTCTTCACGGTGCCGCGCGCGGCGTGCACCTTGCCGTCGAAGACGACGAGCACGCCGAGGTCACGGACGGTCGCGGCGGTGAGCAGCGCGTCGTAGAGGTTGCCGGGTCCGTCGCCGTCCTCGGCGCCGAGCGGCTTCTGCGCCCCGGTGAAGACGACGGGGCGCGGGTCGTCGTGGTGGAGGTCGAGCAGGAAGGCGGACTCTTCCAGGGTGTCCGTGCCGTGGGTGACGACGATGCCGTCGACGCCGGGGTCGGCGAACACCTCGCGCACGGTGCGCAGCAGGGTGAGCTGCTGGGCGGAGGTCAGGCGCGGGCTGTTCACGTTGAACAGGTCGATGACCTCGGAGCGTATGCCGTGGGGTATCGCCGCCGTGGCGAGCACTTCGCGGCCGGGGGCGTCGGCGGCGAAGCCGGTCCCCTGCCAGCGGCTCGCGATGGTCCCGCCGGTGCTGATGACGACGATCCGCCGCGCCTGTGCTTCCACGTCGGTGTACCTCCCAGGGATGCTGAGGTCCTTCAGCCCCCGGGTGGTGGGCAGCCTCGGCGCAAGGATAGATCGAACATCACGCAATGTGTTTGCCGACATCCGGCGCTCCCGCAATATACGTGGCGGATAATTGCGCCATGGATGAGATCGACCGCAATATCTTGCGCGAGCTGCAGAGCGACGGCCGGCTGACCAATCAGGAGCTGGCCGCGCGGGTCGGGCTCAGCGCGTCGCCGTGCATGCGACGGGTCCGCCAGCTGGAGCTGGACGGCGTGATCCAGGGGTACCGCGCCGTGGTGGACCCGGAGGCGGTGGGCCGGGGTTTCGAGGTGCTCGTCTCCATCGAGGTGCGGCGCGACCGCGAGACGGTCGAGGCGTTCGAGGCGGCGCTCCAGGACATCCCGGACGTGATCGAGGCGTACCGCCTGTTCGGGAGCCCGGGCTGCCTGCTGCGCATCGCCGTCGCGGACCTGGCCGCGTACGAACGCCTGTGGATCGAACGGCTGACGGCGCTGGCGGGGGTCACCGAGGTCAACTCCCAGATCATCATGAAGCGGATCAAGGACCCGCAGGGCCTGCCCGTGGGTTTGGTACAGACCTATTGACGACTGGTCTGGTCCAGCCTAGGTTGACGCACCGCACGAGGCACGTCTCCCAATCCCCCACCGCACCCAGGGAGCACAGCGTGATCGGTCGGACGTTACGCCTGCTGGGGTCCGCCCTGGCACTGGTCTGTGTCGCACAGCTGCCGGCCGCCGCCGCGGCCTCCGGCCCGGACCCGGCCGGACCTCGGGCCGACACCCGGGCCGATACCTGCGCGCTCAAGTCGAAGCCCACGGGCAAGGTGCTCCAGGGGTACTGGGAGAACTGGGACGGCGCGGCCAACGGCGTGCACCCGCCGTTCGGCTGGACCCCGATCACCGACCCCCGCATCCGCCAGCACGGCTACAACGTCATCAACGCGGCCTTCCCCGTGATCCGCTCCGACGGCACCGTCCTGTGGGAGGACGGCATGGACTCGACCGTGAAGGTCGCGACGCCGGCGGAGATGTGCCAGGCCAAGGCGGACGGCGCCACGATCCTGATGTCCATCGGCGGCGCCGCGGCCGGCATCGACCTCAGCTCCAGCAAGGTCGCGGACCGCTTCGTCGAGACGATCGTGCCGATCCTGAAGAAGTACAACTTCGACGGCATCGACGTCGACATCGAGACCGGCCTGGTGGGCAGCGGCAACATCAACCAGCTGTCGCCCTCGCAGGCCAACCTCGTCCGCATCATCGACGGCGTGCTCGCCCGGATGCCCGCGGGCTTCGGCCTCACGATGGCCCCGGAGACGGCGTACGTGACCGGGGGCAGCGTCGCCTACGGTTCGATCTGGGGCGCGTACCTGCCGATCATCAAGAAGTACGCGGACAACGGCCGCCTCTGGTGGCTCAACATGCAGTACTACAACGGCAGCATGTACGGCTGCTCCGGCGACTCCTACTCCGCGGGCACCGTCCAGGGCTTCACCGCCCAGACCGACTGCCTGAACAAGGGCCTGACCGTCCAGGGCACCACGATCAAGGTCCCCTACGACAAGCAGGTCCCGGGCCTCCCCGCCCAGCCGGGCGCCGGTGGCGGCTACATGTCCCCGAGCCTCGTCGCCCAGGCCTGGAACCACTACAACGGCGCCCTGAAGGGCCTGATGACCTGGTCGATCAACTGGGACGGCGCCAAGGGCTGGACCTTCGGGGACAACTTCAGCCGGCTCAACCGCGCTTGAACACCGCGACCGACCGCGCCGGGACGGTGAAGGTTCCCGAACTCCGCTCGTGTGCCGATGACTTGACGGTCCGGTCGGCGCCCGATGCCTGTATCGGGTGCAGGGCGTACCGGGTGCCCTCGGTCGCCTTCACGCGCTGCCGCTGCGTCCCGGGGCTCGCGTTGAACACGATCACGAGGTCGCCGAGCTTCATGGTGATGACACCGGGCGTCTCGGCCGCCGTGCCGGAGAGAGGGAAGGACAGCGCCCGCTGGACCTGTCCCGCCGTGGCGAGGGAGAAGGCCGGTTCGCTCGTCCGGATCTTCAGCAGATCCTGGTACGCGGCCGACGTGCCGTCGATCTCGGCGCAGCCCGGCGTCAACGTCGCCGCGGACGACAACAGGGGCTTGGCGTAGGGCCACTTGGCCTTGTTGTCGGCGGCCGGAGGAAGACCGCGGCCGAAGCCGTTGCCCGCGCGGCAGTCCCAGTGGATGGCGTTGAACCAGTCGCCGCTGTCGAAGGAGTTGCGGTCCAGGGACTTGGAGCGGAGCAGGTCCGTGCCGGCCTGGGAGAGCGCCGGGCCCTGGGAGAGCGCGGCGGTGGCCATCGCGAGGACCTGCATGCGGGCGCGGGCGGCCGGTGACGTGCCCTCGGGGAGCTTGAAGGCGAGGGCGTCGTACAGCGATTCGTTGTCGTGCGCGTCGGCGTAGGAGAGGGCGTCGCCGGGGGCCGCCGCATAACCGGCCGGGGAGCCGTTGTAGTCGACGTCGGCGCCCCGCACCCTGCGCCCGGCCGAGTCGGTGAAGGTGAAGTCGGCGAGGTTGCCGGACAGGCCGACCTTGATGAGGTCCTGGTAGTGCAGGAGGCGGGCCTTCTGCTCGGCCGGGGTGCCGTTCGCCTTGGAGGAGTTGGGGTCGGTGTAGAGGCCGCTGGCGAAGCCCTGGACGCCCGGGTCCTCGTCGAAGGGGCCGCCGCCGCGCAGTGCGTCGCGCGAGCGGTCGGAGAACGTCGCGACGCCGGTGCCCGCCATGTTCTTCTGGGTGGCCTGGACGAAGCGGGCGTCGTTCGCGACCTCGCCGAAGTTCCAGCCCTCGCCGTACAGGACGATGCTCTTCCCGTCGACGCCGTCCTTCGCCACGGTCAGCGCGTCGAGGGCCTTGCGGACGGCGAGGATGTTGGCCTTGGGGTGGTGGCCCATCAGGTCGAAGCGGAAGCCGTCGACCTTGTACTCCCTGGCCCAGGTGACCATCGAGTCGACGACGAGTTTGCCCATCATGGCGTTCTCGGGTGCCGTGTTGGCGCAGCAGGTGGAGGTGGCGACCGAGCCGTCGGCCTCCAGGCGCTGGTAGTAGCCGGGCACGATCCTGTCGAGGACGGACTTGCCGGACTGGCCGCTCGCGACGGTGTGGTTGTAGACGACGTCCATGACCGTGCGCAGCCCTGAGCCGTTCAGGGCCTGCACCATCCTGCGGAACTCGACCGTGCGGCGGGTGCCGTCGGGGTCGCTGGCGTAGGAGCCTTCCGGGACGGTGTAGTGCAGCGGGTCGTAGCCCCAGTTGTACGCGTCCTCGGCGGCGCTCTTGGTGACGCACGCCTGCTGCTCCTCGGAGTCGGGGGCGTGGGCGGGCAGGTCGCAGTCGGGGGTGGCCCGGTCGGCGGCGCGCTCGGGGACGGTGCCGATGTCGAAGGCGGGCAGCAGGTGGACGTAGGACGTGCCGGAGCGGGCGAGGCGGCGCAGGTGCCGCATGCCGTCGGACTTGTTGTCGGTGAACGCCAGGTACGTGCCGGAGTGGGCCGAGGTGCGGTCCTCGATGGAGAAGTCCCGGATGTGCAGCTCCTGGATCTGTGCGTCGCGGAGCGGGGTCGCCTTCGGTTTGCGGAGCGTGGCCCAGCCCTCGGGGGCGAGCCCCGGGTCGGCGAGGTCGACGGCGAGGCTGCGCTCGGAGTCGCTGGTGAGGGCGGTCGAGTAGGGGTCGGTGACCTTGTTGGTGACGACCTTCCCGACGCTCGGCGCCCACACCTCGACGACGTACCGGTAAGCCTTGCCCGACCAGCTCCGGGGGCCGGTCGCCGACCAGACTCCGGAGGCGCCGTCGCGGTGCATGCGCACGGTACGGCCGCCGATGTCGAGGGAGACCCGCTGCGCGGTCGGGGCCCAGACGGCGAGGGTGACGCGGCCGTGCGCGAACCGGGGGCCGAGGGTGACCTTGGTGGCGGCCGCGCCGTAGAGGTCGTCGAGGACGCCCTGGGTCTGGACGCCGGTGGCGGCACGCAGAGTGCCGTCGGACGACCGCCCCGTGGCGACGAGCTGGCCGGTGAGGGCCGCGCGGATGCGGTCGCGGTCGCGGGGGTCGACGGTGAAGGCTGCGTAGCCCTTGAGGTGCGGGTACTTGGTCTTCTGGGCGTCGGTGAGGCCGCCGTCGACCGGGCTGAGGCGCAGTCGGTGCGCCTTGCCGCCGATGTCGCCGTCCTTGACGGTGAGGCCGCCGTGGGGTGCGTAGAGGAGTTCGTGAGCGGTGCCCGTGCCGGTGTCCCAGGCGAGGGTGGTCCTGTCGATCCACTGGGCCCGCGACGTCGAGAGGTCGAGGCCGTCGGCCGGCGCGGCCGCGGCGGACGGTGCCGCCGGGGCGAGCGGCACGGCCGTGGCCGTCGCGGTCAGGGGCACGGTGGCGGCGAGCAGGGCGACCGCCACGGTGACGGCGGTGCGGCGCGGGGAGCCGGTCACGAGAGTCTCTCCTTGAGAGGTGGGAGGGAGGTGCGGCCGCCCGGCAGCGGGGACAAGGATGGGCCGGGCGGCCGGTCCGGGGGGGGGCTGCTCAGCAGCTCTTGGAGCCGGTGTGCAGCGCGAGGGCGGTGTTCGGCGCGACGGACGCGGTGAACCGGCCGGAGCCGTCGACGCCGACCTTCCTGCCGCTCTGCACGTCGCAGTACGTGCCCGCCGCCAGGGAGGTCTGGAAGGTGCGGTTGACGGTGGCGCCCTCGTGGTTGATGACCACGTACGCCTTGTCGCCGCGGCCGAAGGCGATGGCGTTGTTGCCGTTGTCCCACCAGTGGGTGACGGCGGCGCCGCGCGCGGTGTTGCGGAACTTGACCATGCTGCGGATCTCCGGCCAGGCGTGCTGGCACTTCCAGCCGTCGCTGTAACAGGCCTTCACCTGGCCACCGTTGGGCGACCCCGCGTCGTTGCTGCTGAACTCGTAGCCGGAGTGGACGTCCGGGGAGCCGTAGGGCCAGGCCAGCATGAAGACATGTGCGAGCGTGTAGTTGGCGCCGTCCTTGTAGCTGAGGGTCTGGCCGTGGCGCTCGGTGTCGTGGTTGGCGACGAGCACCGCGGACTTGCCGCTCGGCAGGTAGCCCCAGCCCTCGCCGTAGTTCTTGAGGTACGCGAGCTTCTCGTTGGTGAAGACCCGCTTCAGGTCCCTGGCATAACGGAACTCCTGGGCGTCGCCGGTGGCGGTGTACTCACCCGGGTCGACGGCCTCGCCGGCGCCGTGCAGCGTCTCCTGCTTGAAGTAGACGCCGGGGTTGCTCAGCCGGGACTTGATGTTCTTCAGGTCGTCCACGGGGATGTGCTTGGCCGCGTCGACGCGGAAGCCGTCCACGCCGAGCGAGAGCAGGTCGTTCAGGTACGTGGCGATGCGGCCGCGTACGTACTCCTCGCCGGTGTCCAGGTCGGCCAGGCCGCCCAGCTCGCAGTGCTGGACGTTCCAGCGGTCCTGGTAGTTGCTGATGTCGGCCTTGCAGTCGTCCATGTCGTGGGCCGAGTACGTGCCCGGGTAGTCGTACTTGGTGAAGCGGGAGCCCGCCGAGCCGGTGCCGGAGGCGTTGGTCATGTGGTTGATCACCGCGTCGGCGACGACCTTCACGCCGGCGGAGTGGCAGGTGTCGACCATGTTCTTGAAGTCGGCGCGGTCGCCGAGCCGGGTGCCGATCCTGTAGCTGACCGGCTGGTAGGCGGTCCACCACGCCTCGCCCTGGAGGCGCTCCTGCGGTGGCGAGACCTGCACGTACCCGTAGCCGTCCGGGCCGAGCCGGTCCGTGCAGGCCTGGGCGACCGACCTGAAGTTCCACTCGAAGAGGACGGCGGTGACGTCCTTGCCGCCGGGCGGGGCCGCCTGGGCCGCGGGAGCGCCCGCGACGACGCTGCCCGCGAGGCCCGCCGCCAGGGCGAGCGCGGTGGCGACGGGCCTGCGGCTCTTGATGGTCCGGCCGGTCATGGGGAACCTCCTGCGCGTTGGGGGGGGAACCTTCAGCAAGTGCTTGCAGCAAGTCAGCACAAGTTGTTGCGGGTTGGACCGTATGGCGCCCCCAGGGCCCGGTCAACCCTCTGGACACACTCCGGTGGAACCCCGCACGACCAGCTCCGGCTGGAACACGAACTCCGTGCGCTGCACGGGATTTCCGTCGATCTCCTCCAGGAGGGCGCCCACCGCGGCGCTCGCCATGGCCTGCACCGGCTGCCGCACCGTGGTCAGCGGCGGGTCGGTGAAGGCGATGAGCTGGGAGTCGTCGAACCCGACCACGGAGACGTCGTCGGGCACCGCCAGACCGCGCTCGCGCACCGTCCTGATGGCGCCGAGCGCCATCAGGTCACTGCCGCAGACCATCGCCGTGCACCCCAGGTCGAGGAGGGCGCCGGCCGCGGCCTGCCCGCCCTCGACGGTGAACAGGGTGCGCCGGACGAGCCGTTCGGCCTCCCCCTGCGCCAGGCCGAGCATGCTGTGCAGCGCCGCCGTGAACCCCTCCGCCTTGCGGCGCGAGGGCACGTACCGCGTCGGGCCGATGGCCAGGCCGATCCGCTCGTGCCCGAGGTCGACGAGGTGGCGGACGGCCATGCGCACCGCGGAGCGGTCGTCGGGCGAGACGAAGGAGACAGGGATGTCTTCGTTGTAGCCGTTGACGAGGACGAACGGCACCTTGCGGTGGGCCAGTTCGCGGTAGCGCGAGGGGTCGGCCGTCATGTCGGCGTGCAGGCCCGACAGGAAGATGATGCCGCTGACCCCGCGGTCCTCCAACTGCTCGACCAGCTCGTCCTCGGTGGCGCCGCCCGGCATCTGCGTACAGAGCATCGGGGTGTAGCCGTGCCCGGCCAGCACCTGCTCGATGACCTGCGCGAAGGCGGGGAAGATCGGGTTGGTGAGCTCCGGGATGACCAGGCCGACCAGGCCGGCGCTGCGCCGCTTCAGCCGCGTGGGCCGTTCGTAGCCGAGGACGTCGAGGGCGGCGAGGACCTTGCGTCTGGTGCCGGTCGCGACCCCGGCCTTGCCGTTCAGGACGCGGCTCGCGGTGGCCTCGCTCACGCCGGCCTGGGCCGCGATGTCCAGGAGCCGCGGGGCGCCCCGGTGGGCGTCCCGCGGCGCGGAGGAAAGCGTCACACCGCCCACCAGACGGTGGTGTCGGCGGGCAGGGCCACGGCTCCGTCCACGACCGTCGCCTCCTCACCGACGAGCTCCTCACTGGCGAGCAGGACCCGGCCGGGTACGGGGATCCGTACGGTCTTCGCCGTGGTGTTCACCGTGCACACGAAGCTCTCGCGGGCGAAGGCGAGCACACCATCGGGGGCGTCCAGCCACTCGATCGTCCCGCCCGCGCCGAGCCCGGGCTCCGCTCGGCGCACGGCGAGCGCGCTGCGGTACAGCTCCAGGGTCGAGCCGGGGTCGCCGGTCTGCGCCTGCACGCTCAGCTCACCCCACTCGGCGGGCTGCGGCAGCCAGCTGCCGCCGGGGCCGAAGCCGTACGAGGAGCCCTCGGTGGTCCACGGGATGGGCACCCGGCAGCCGTCCCGGAAGCCGTCCTGTCCGCTGGCGCGGATGAACGACGGGTCCTGGCGCACCTCGTCGGGCAGGTCGGTGACGTCGGGCAGGCCGAGCTCCTCGCCCTGGTACAGATAGGCGGAGCCGGGCAGCGCCAGCATCAGCAGGGTCGCGGCGCGGGCGCGGCGCAGGCCGAGCTCGCGGTCGCCCGCGGTCCGCAGCTGGGTGCCGAGGCCCGGCGGGTTGGCGAGGCGCGTCGCGTGCCGGGTCACGTCGTGGTTGGAGAGCACCCAGGTGGCGGGCGCGCCCACGGGACGCATCGCGGCCAGCGACACGTCGATGACCTCGCGCAGCTCGGCGGCGTCCCACGAGGTGCCCAGGTACTGGAAGTTGAAGGCCTGGTGCATCTCGTCGGGCCGCACGTAGTGGGCGGAGCGCTCGACGGTCGGCGTCCACGCCTCGGCGACGAGGATGCGGGCCCCCTCGTACTCCTCCAGCACCCGCCGCCAGCTGCGGTAGATCTCGTGCACGCCGTCCTGGTCGAAGAACGGCATGGCGTCGTTGCCGAGCAGCTTGAGCTGGTCGTGGCTGCCGATGTCGGGGAGGCCCGCCGCCTTGACGAGGCCGTGGGCGACGTCGACGCGGAAGCCGTCGACGCCCATGTCGAGCCAGAAGCGCAGGATCGAGCGGAACTCGTCCTGGACCGCGGGGTGTTCCCAGTTGAAGTCGGGCTGCTCGGGCGCGAAGAGGTGCAGGTACCACTCGCCGTCGGGCACCCGCGTCCAGGCGGGGCCGCCGAAGATGGACTCCCAGTCGTTGGGCGGGAGTTCGCCGTCGGCGCCCTTGCCGGGGCGGAAGTGGTAGCGCTCGCGGAGCGGGGAGCCGGGGCCCTCGCTCAGGGCGCGCCTGAACCAGTCGTGCCGGTCGGACGAGTGGTTGGGCACCAGGTCCACGATGATGCGCAGGCCGAGTTCGTGGGCGTCGCGGATGACCGCGTCGGCGTCCAGGAGGCTGCCGAAGACGGGGTCGATGGCGCGGTAGTCGGCGACGTCGTATCCGGCGTCGGCCTGCGGCGAGGCGTAGAAGGGGCTGAGCCAGACGGCGTCGACGCCGAGGTCCCTGAGGTACGGCAGCCGGCTGCGGATGCCCTCCAGGTCGCCCATGCCGTCGCCGTTGCTGTCGGCGAAGCTGCGCGGATACACCTGGTAGATCACCGCGCCGCGCCACCAGTCCGTGCGCGTCTCGGTGGCGGGGGCGGCAGGGGCAGCGAGATGCTGGGTCATGTCTTCCCTGGGGATCGAGTGTGGTGGGGGCGGCGGGATGTCCCGGAACGGGGCATCTAGGACTTCGTCGCGCCCGCCGTCAGGCCGGAGACCAGGTGGCGCTGGGCGAAGCCGAAGATGACCGCGGCGGGCACCGCGACGATCACTGCGGACGCCGTCAGCGAACCCCAGTCGCTGGTGTACTGGTTGACGAAGGTCTGCAGGCCGCCGGCGAGCGTGAGGTTCTCCTCGCCGGTCATGAAGGCGGAGGCGTAGGCGACCTCGGCCCAGCCGGTGATGAAGCTGTAGAACCCGGTGACGGCGAGGCCCGGCTTGGCCAGGGGCACGATGAGCCGCCAGAACGTGCCGAACGGATTGAGTCCGTCGACCCGCCCGGCCTCGTCGATCTCGACCGGGATGGTGTCGAAGTACCCCTTCATCATCCAGGCGCAGAACGGCACGGCGATCGTCAGGTACGTGACGACGAGCCCGATGGGCTGGTTGAGCAGGCCGAGGCTGGCGAGGAGGTTGTACAGCGGCACGATGAGCACCGCGACCGGGAACATCTGGGTGATGAGGAGCATCCACATGAGCGGCCGCATGCCGGGGAACTTGAAGCGGCTCACCGCGTAGCCGGTGGTGGCCGCGATGAAGACGCCGATCACCGTGGTGAGGCCGACCACGATGAGGGAGTTGAGGATCCAGTTGGGGAACTCGGTGTCGTTCAGGACGTGGTCGTAGTTGCCGAGGGTGAAGTCCTTGACCAGGTCGGTGGAGAAGGCCTCGCTCTCCGGCTTGAACGACGTGACCAGGAGCCACAGCGGCGGCAGGACCGCGATGGCGCTGGCGATCAGCAGGGTCGCGTGCAGGGCGACCGACGCCAGCGGGCCGCGCTCGTCGCGCCCCCTGGGCTTGCGCTTTTTCACCTTCGGTTCGGTCGGCACGGTGGTCACCACACCTCTCCCTGCTTGCGGAGCGCGCGGCGGTAGGCCACCGCGATGATCGACAGAAGGGCCAGGATGAGCACGCCCCAGGCCGCGGAGCCCGCGAAGTCGCGGGGGCTGACGACGAACGAGAGCCGGTAGGCGTACGTCACCAGGATCTCGGTGGAGTCTCCCGGCCCGCCCCTGGTCAGCAGGAAGATCACCGGGAACATGTTGAAGGTCCAGATGCCGCTGATGAGGATCACCGTGCTGGCGACGGAGCGCAGTCCCGGCAGGGTGATGTGGCGGAAGCGCTGCCAGGCGCTCGCGCCGTCCATCTCGGCCGCCTCGTACAGTTCGCCCGGGATGGACTGCAGGCCGCCGAGCATGGCCACCAGCATGAACGGCACGCCGAGCCAGACGTTGACGGTGATCACCGACAGCTTGGCCCAGGTCGGGTCGTTGAGCCACGGGACCGCGTCGATGCCGCCGCCCGCGAGGAGCTTGTTCAGCAGGCCCTTCTTCTCGTTGAAGAGGAGCCGCCAGGTGAAGACGGAGACGAAGGCCGGCACCGCCCACGGCAGGATCAGCGCCATGCGGTAGAGGGAGCGTCCCGCCAGCTTGCGGTTGAGCATCTGGGCGAGCGCGAGACCGAGCACGAAGGACAGCGCGACGCAGGACACGGTCCACACGACGGTCCAGGTGAGCCGGTCCCAGAAGACGCCGTCGGACAGGATCGCCTGGTAGTTGTCGAGGCCGACGGACTCGTACGTGGCGGGGATGTCGTTGACACCGATGTGTCGCTCGACGTTCGCCTCGTTGGCGTTGGTCGTCGACAGATACATGCCGCGGACCAGCGGATAGCCGACGATCACGCCGATCACGATCACCACGGGGGCGACCATGGCCCACGCGTACCAGTAGGTGGCGAACGCCCTGCGCAGCCGTCCTGCATTCTTGGCGGGGCGGTGGCCGCGGCCGCGGACGCTCTGCGCATCCGCGGCCTTCACCACCGACCGGCCCGTCTCGACAGCCATGGGTCGGTCAGCCCTCCCTCTTACTTGTAGTCCTTGAGGAGCTTGCGGTAGGCGTCACCGATGCCCTTGGCGCCGTCCTCGGGCGAGGTCTTGCCGCTGAGCACCTTGCCCAGCTGCAGCCGGATCGGCTCGAAGAGCGCGTTGGCCTCCGGGATCCACGGCCGCTGCACGGACTTCTCCACGGCGGGCTTGAAGAACTGCACCATCTGGTTGTCCTTGACGGACTTCACGTCGTAGACGGAGGTGCGGGTCGGCAGCAGGCTGAGCTCCTCGGTGGTCTGCTGCTGCACCTTGGCGGAGCTCATGTACTTGATGAACTCGTAGGACGCGTCGAGGTTCTCGGAACCGGCGTACGCGGCGAGGTTCCAGCCGCCCTGCGGGGCGCCCTGCCGCGCGCTGCCGGCCGGGGCCGGGGCGACACCGAGGTTGTCCTTGTCGGCCTTGAACTCCTTGCCCTGCAGGGCGCCCTCGATGGACCAGGGGCCGTCGAGCGCCATCGCGACGTCGCCGTCCTTGAAGGCGTTGAGCTGGTTGTTGTAGCCGTCGCTCGCGTCGGTGACGGCCGCCTTGGAGTCGACGAGGTCCTTCATCACCGAGAAGGCCTTGGCGCCCTCGGGGTCGTCGACGGTGACCTTCTTGTTCTTGGTGTCGAGGAGGTCGCCGCCCTCTCCGTAGAGGTACGGGAGGTAGTAGTACGGGTCGTCGCCGCGGAGGTAGAGGCCGGTCTTGCCGGACTTGGACTTGATCTTCTTCGCGGCGGTCTTGACGTCGTCGAAGGACTTGGGCACGTCAACGCCCGCGGCCTTGAGCATCTTCTTGTTGTAGAAGAGCGCGAGGGTGTCGATGGTCTGCGGCGCCGCGTAGGTCTTGCCCTTGAACTTGGTGCTCGCCGCGGCCTGCGGGAGGTAGTCGTCGGCCTTGTCGAGCGCGACGGTGTCGTCGAGCGGGGCGAGGTAGCCGAGCGAGGCGAAGTCCTGGGTCCAGGCGACCTCGGTGCGCATGACGTCCGGGGCGCCGGAGTTGCCGCCCGCGGCGTTCTTGAACTTCGCGTTGGCCTCGCCGAACGGCACGTTCACATAGTCGACCTCGACGTCGGGGTGCAGCTTCTCGAACCCCTTGGCGATCTTCTCGTACGCGCCCTTCTCGGCGTCGTTCGAGGTGTCCCAGAAGGTCACGGTGCCGGAGAGCTCGCCGGAACCCTTCTTGCCGCCGCTGCCCTCGTCGTCGCCCCCGCAGGCTGCCGCTGTCATGGCCAGGGCAGCAATCAGCCCGGTGGCCGCTATGCCACGCCGCATGTGAACTCCTTCAACTGATCCCGGAATCACGGGGAGACGAAGAGGTGCCTCCTGCTGGCCGCTCTCGACGCGGCGCCGGGTTGCCAGGAACGTAACAGCGTTGGAATGCGGCCGAAAGACCTTGCGGTAAATTTCTGCAAGCACCGGTGATCGTTACGTCTGTGTGTCCTTACCGTTGCCGGTGTTGCGCTTGACAGCGGGACGGCGTGCGCTGATGACAGCGGGACGGCGTGCGCTGATGACAGCGGGACGGCGTGCGCTGATGACAGCGGGACGGCGTGCGCTGAATACGCCTGCAAGGTTCTTGCAGGACAGCTCTTTCCGCAAGCTTTCACGGGCGGTGTGCAATCCCGACCACGACAGGTACAGTCCAGTGCCATGACCGCACGGCTTGTCGACATCGCAGCCCACGCGGGGGTCAGCGAAGCCACCGTGAGCCGCGTCCTGAACGGCAAGCCCGGAGTGGCCGTGGGCACCCGCGAGGCGGTGCTCGCCGCCCTCGACGTCCTCGGGTACGAGCGTCCGGTGCGGCTGCGCCGGCGCAGCGCGGGCCTCATCGGCCTCATCACACCCGAGCTGGACAACCCGATCTTCCCCGCGTTCGCCCAGGTCATCGCGCAGGCCCTGACCCGGCAGGGCTACACGCCGGTGCTCGCCACGCAGACACCGGGCGGTTCCACGGAGGACGAGCTCACCGAGATGCTGGTGGACCGCGGTGTCAGCGGCATCATCTTCGTCTCGGGGCTGCACGCCGACACCACCGCCGACATGGGGCGCTACGACACGTTGCGCGCCCAGGACGTCCCCTATGTGCTCGTCAACGGCTTCTCGCCGGACGTGAAGGCGCCCTTCGTCTCCACGGACGACCGCGCGGCCGTCCGGCTCGCCGTCACGCATCTGACGTCGCTCGGCCACACGCGGATCGGTCTCGCGGTCGGCCCGAAGCGGTTCGTCCCCGTGGTGCGCAAGATCGAGGGGTTCCAGCTCAGCCTGCTCGAACGCCTCGGCCTAGACCCCGACGAGTCGGCCGAGCTGATCCAGCACTCCCTCTACACCCTGGAGGGCGGGCAGGCCGCGGCCACCACCCTCATCAACCGCGGCTGCACGGCCGTCGTGTGCGCCAGCGACATGATGGCCCTCGGCGCCATCCGGGCCGCCCGCGACCTGGGCCTGAGCGTGCCCCGTGACGTCTCGGTGGTCGGCTTCGACGACTCCCCGCTCATAGCGTTCACCGATCCGCCGCTGAGCACGATCCGCCAGCCCGTGCAGGCCATGGGCCAGGCGGCGGTCCGTGCGCTGCTTGAGGAGATCGGCGGGACGCCCGCGCCGCACGGCGAGTTCGTCTTCATGCCGGAGCTGGTGGTGCGGGGCTCCACGGGGTCGGGGCGGCTCACGCCGCGATGAGCGGCTGCCACCACGAGCGGTGGCGGTCGTACCAGCGGGCCGTCCCGGCGAGCGCCGCGTCGAAGCCGGTCACCGGCCGGCGGTCGTGGACCTCGCCTTGACGCCCGCGTCGACGCTTACGACCGAGTCCCCGCTCGCTTGCAGAAACTCATTGCAGGCCAGGTTTCCAGAGGCGCCTGTTGTAGGGTCAACTCCTTTCGCAGGACGGCCTGTTGCGCCGCCGCAGCCAGAACTCGCCGCTCGGTACCCCACAGCGGGGCATGTGCCGTGATGTGCACACTCAGGCAACGGGCGCTCGCGACCCGGCGCAACGACGCCGTGAAGTCCTCCGCGCCGAGAAAGGCGGCAGCCGTGGTCGGCACACCGCTCTGGCGGTACTCGACCGTCACCGGGCGCACCGGGGCCCCCGCGTCGACCGCCGCCTGGAAGGCGGCCCGGCGGAAACGTCCGCCCTCCGCCGTACACCAGGTGGTGGCCTGGGGAAAGACGAGCACCGAGGTACCCGCCCGCAGCGCACCCGCCAACTCGGCTACTACGCGGGGTAGTTCGCGGTACCCGCCGTCCCGGTCGATGAAGCGCGTGCCCACCCGCCGGGCCAGCGCACCGATCACCGGCCACTGGCCCACCTCACGCTTGGCCAGTACGGTCACCGGTTCGACGGCGAGCAGGGCGACGACGTCGAGCCAGGAGACGTGGTTGGCGACGACCAGGGTGCCCACGCCGCTGCCGCGCGATCGCCGGCTCAGCCGGTCGTCACCCGCCACCTCCAGGCTCGCCCCGAGCGCGCCGAGTACCGCGCGCGCCTCGGCCCGCAGGGTCGCGGGTTCGGCCAGCCGGTCGCCACGGGCCACGGACCGGGTCAGGGCGTACGTCAACGCGGCGTACCGGCGGGTGAGTTCACCCAGAGATACGCGCGGGTCCGGGTCGGCGGCGCAGCTCGCCGGGCAGCCCGGGTCGACCGACCACGGTGTCACCGCGCGTCCTCGCCGAGGAAGTAGCGGCGGTGGCGCGCGCTGAGCCGCTCCGTGTCGAGGAGTACGAAGAAGTCCGCGACATCGAACTCCGGGTCGTACGCGGGGGCGCCGCACACCCACGCGCCGAGCCGGAGGTAGCCGCGCAGCAGAGGCGGCAGGTCGGCGGGGACCGGGCGCCCCGCCACGGGGCCCTCGGGAACCCATGGGCGCCTGGGGTGCACCCGCAGCTCCGGCGGCGCCGCGTGCTTGGCCGTGCCGAGGAGCCAGGCGCTGGACGCCGCCCGGCCGCCGTCCGCCAGCGGCACGGAGGCGCAGCCCGCCAGGTACCGGTGGCCGGAGAGCAGGACATAGCGGGCGAGAGCCGACCACATCAGGTTGATCACGGCACCGGAACGGTGGTCGGGGTGGACGCAGGAGCGGCCCGCCTCGACGGTGGACGACCGCAGACCGCTCAGCGCGCGCAGATCGAACTCCCCGTCGGAATAGGACCGGTCGGCCCGCCCCGGCGGCAGCAGCCGGTACGTCCCGACGACCTCGCCGGTCGAGGTGTCGGTGACGATGAGGTGGTCGGCGAGGTCGTCGAAGGCGTCGATGTCGTGGCCGGGCAGGGGCGTGTCGAGGGCCGCGCCCAGCTCCCCCGCGAAGACGCGGTGGCGCAGCCGCTGGGCGGCCCTGATCTGCGCGGTGGTATCCGCGACGGAGGTGACGTACGCGCCGACGGGCGCCGCGGCGGACGGGGCAGGGGGAGTGGACGGCGTGGGCGGCGTGAACGGGGTGAGCGGTGTCGAGGGCATGACAGTTCCGTTTCTCGGTTCGATGGGGTCGAGACGAGGGGGACGACGGAGACGAGGAAGCGGGGAAGCGGGGAAGCGGGGGACGGGGAGCCGACAGGGAACATGGGTCGGAAAGTCGAGCGGCGAGCGGCGAGCGGCGGACACATACCCGCCCCGCCCAAGCAGCACCGTGACGTCACCGGCTGAACTGCGCGCTTCAGCCGTGCATCGGCCCGCCGTCCGGCACGCGTCGGGAACGAGCCGCCCGGCACGCGTCGGGGCGGGCCCTCCGCGCCCCGGGATCCGGCAGGCCGTCCGCCCCTGCACGTGCCGAAGGCCGAGATGTGCGCCCCCACCGCCTGAACTGCGGCTACGACAGCCGTAGCGGCCCCCGCAAGATCCGGCCCACCCCGCACACCCCTCGCCGGCGCGCCATTGACCCACCCCACCTTTGGCCGTACAAACGCGGCATGCCACCTCCCCTCCCTCTCGCGGGCATCACCGTCGTCAGCCTGGAGCAGGCCGTCGCCGCGCCCTTCGCCACCCGCCAGCTCGCCGACCTCGGGGCGCGGGTCATCAAGGTCGAGCGCCCCGGCGGCGGCGACTTCGCCCGCCGTTACGACACCACCGTGCACGGACAGGCCAGCTACTTCGTCTGGCTCAACCGGTCCAAGGAGTCGCTCACGCTCAACCTCAAGTCGGAGAGCGGCCGGGAGATCCTGGAGGAGCTGCTCGCGGGCGCGGACGTGTTCGTGCAGAACCTCGCCCCGGGCGCTGCCACCCGCATGGGCCTCGGCGCCGAAGAGCTGCAGGACCGCCACCCGGCCCTGATTCCGTGCACGGTCAGCGGTTACGGCACGGACGGCCCCTGGGCGGACCGCAAGGCGTACGACCTGCTCGTGCAGTCCGAGACCGGGCTCCTGCAGCTGACCGGCACCCCGGAAGAGGCCGCCCGCGTCGGCATCTCGGTCGCCGACATCGCGGGCGGGATGTACGCGTACAGCGGCATCCTGTCGGCGCTGTTCACGCGGGCGACGACGGGGCGTGCGCCGGCCGTCGAGGTGTCCCTCTTCGACGCGCTCGCCGAGTGGATGGGCCAGCCCGCCTACTACACGCGCTACGGCGGCATCCAGCCGCCCCGCGTCGGTGCCCGGCACGCGACGGTCGCGCCGTACGGCCCGTTCACCGCGGCCGACGGCAAGGACGTGCTGCTCTCGGTGCAGAACGAACGCGAATGGGACGCTCTGTGCACCGAGTTCATCGGGCGGCCCGAGCTGGCCGGCGATCCGCGCTTCGCCACCGGGTCCGACCGTGTGGCGCACCGCGAGGCGCTCGACGCGATCATCTCCGCACGCTTCTCGGAACTCGGCAGCGACGAGGCCACGAAGCTGCTCGACCGCACGGGCATCGCCAACGCCGGGGTCAACTCGGTCCACGAGTTCCTGGCCCACCCGGTGCTCACCGAGCGCGGCCGCTGGCAGGACATCAGGGTGCCGGGCACGTCCGAGCCCGTGCAGGCCCTGCTGCCGCCGGCCCGGCTCTCCGGGGTCACCCCGCGCATGGACCCGGTGCCCGCGGCGGGCGAGCACACCGACGCGATCCTCACCGAACTGGGCCGCGGCCCCGACGACATCGCCCGGCTCCGCGCGGCGGGAGTCTGCCGGTGAGCTCCCTGGACGCCCTCTCCCCCGCCGAGCGGCTGGTCGTCACGACCGTCCGCGACTTCGTCGACCGCGAGGTCAGGCCGGTCGTACGGGAGTTGGAGCACACCGACACCTATCCGGCCGCCCTCATCGACGGCATGAAAAAGCTCGGCGTCTTCGGACTCGCCGTCCCCGAGGAGTACGGCGGAACCCCCGTCACCACCCCCTGCTACGTCCTGGTCACCGAGGAGCTGGCGCGCGGCTGGATGAGCCTGGCGGGTGCGATGGGCGGCCACACGGTCGTCACCAAGCTGCTGCTCCTCTTCGGCACCCCGGAACAGCGGCGGCGCTGGCTGCCGCGCATGGCCACCGGCGAGGTGCGCGCCACGATGGCGCTGACGGAACCGGGCGGCGGATCGGACCTCCAGGCGCTGCGCACGGTCGCCCGGCGGGACGAGGACGGCGGCGGATACGTCATCGACGGCGTGAAGACATGGATCACCAACTCCCGTCGCTCACAGCTGATCGCGCTGCTCTGCAAGACCGACCCGGACGCCGAGCCCCGGCACAGGGGCATCTCCGTGCTGCTCGTGGAGCACGGCCCCGGCCTCACTGTCTCGCGCGACCTGCCGAAGCTCGGCTACAAGGGCGTGGAGAGCTGTGAGCTGTCGTTCCACGGCTACCGCGCCCCTGCGGACGCGCTGCTCGGCGGCGTCGAGGGTGCGGGGTTCGGGCAGATGATGAAGGGGCTTGAGACGGGGCGGCTGCAGGTGGCGGCCCGCGCGCTGGGGGTGGCCCGCGCCGCGTTCGAGGACGCGCTGCGCTACGCACAGGACGCGAGTCGTTCGGCGTGCCGATCTGGCGGCACCAGTCCATCGGCAACTACCTCGCGGACATGGCCACTTCGCTGTCGGCGGCCCGCCAGCTCACGCTGCACGCGGCCCGCGAGGCCGACGCGGGGCGGCGCGTGGACATGGAGGCGGGCATGGCCAAGCTCTTCGCCTCGGAGACGGCCGTGCGGATCACCCTGGACGCGGTCCGCATCCACGGCGGCCACGGCTACTCGACGGAGTTCGACGTCGAACGGTACTTCCGCGACGCGCCGTTGATGATCGTCGGTGAGGGCACCAACGAGATCCAGCGCAATGTGATAGCCCGTCAACTGGTGGCGCTGGGCGGCCTGGAGCCGTGAGCCGCCGCGCGGCGCACCCGACGCCCTTCACCCGTCGACAGCGACGCCGAGCCCTTCGAGCACGACCGCGTTCGGCAGCCCGGCGAACACCTTGCCCGGCACGATGAGTTTGCCGCGCCGGCTGCCGCTGCCCACCAGGACGTACGGCAGGTCGGCGACGGCGGCGTCGACCAGCAGCGGCCACGCGGCGGGCAGCCCGATCGGTGTGATGCCGCCGTACTCCATGCCGGTCTCGCCCGTGGCCGTCTCCATCGGTGCGAACGACGCCTTGCGCGCGCCGAGTCGGCGGCGCACGACGCCGTTCACGTCGACGCGCGTCCCGGACAGGACGACGCAGGCCGCGAGCGTCGTCTCGCCGCCGCGCTTGCCCGCCACGACGACGCAGTTGGCCGACTGGGCCAGGAGTTCGGGGCCGTAGTGCTCCAGGAAGGTGGCGGTGTCGGCCCACCGCGGGTCGGTGTCGACATGGATCAGCTCGTCGGCGGGGACGGGGTCGAGCCAGCCGCGCACGGCATCCGCGACGGGGGGCACGAGCAGGCCGAGGGCTTCGGGGGCGGGGCGGACGACGTCGAATTCACCGAGAGGAGCACGCATGGCGGCACGCTAACAGCCCCGCGGGAACGGCGGATCGGCTGCCCTCGACAACGGATCGACGGCCCTCAGTAGGAGCCCGCGTGGGCCGGCGGCACCGACACCGACATCGTCATCTCCACGGGCTCGGCGCCCCTGTTGTGGTAGCCGTGCGACACGTTGGCCTCGAAGGTGGCGGCCGTCCCCGCCGGCACGGCGTGCTCGACGCCGTCCACGAGGAGGGTCAGCTGACCCCGTGAGACATGCAGCAGCTCGACGGTGCCCGGCGGGTGCGCGTCGGAGTCGCTGCCCTCGCCCGGCATCAGGTGCCAGGACCACAGTTCGAAGGGCCCGCGCGCCTCCGTGCCCACGAGGAGGGTGGTGCTGCTGCCGGCGTCCGTGGACCACATGCGCACCGCCTGCTCCGGCGGCACGAGGCGGACGTGCGGACCCTGTTCGTAGTCGAGGAGCGTGGTGATGCTGATGCCGAGCGCGTCCGCGAGCTTCACCGTGATGCCGACGCTGGGGTTGGTCCTGGCCTGCTCGATCTGGATGATCATGCCGCGGCTGACGCCCGCACGGGCCGCCAGGGCGTCGAGGGTGAAGCCCCTCTCGTTGCGCCACCGCTTGAGGTTGCGCGCGAGCGACTGGGTCAGCTGATCGAGATCCGACACATTCCCGTCCATGTTCTGCGTTCTGCCGTGCGGTGCACCTGATGAGCCCGGATGGTCCACCACACTGTACTGCGAGGCCCACAAGTGGCTCAGGCCTCGCCCAACTCGCCGAGCGCGATCAGCTGTTCCGGCGTGATGCCGTCGGGGATCGGCACCGGCGCGGGCGTGCGCAGCGGCGGCTGCCACCCCTGCTCCGCGTCCCAGGTCCGCACGACCCGCGCGGGCGCCCCCGCCACCACGGCGTGGTCCGGGACCTCGCCCCGGACGACCGCGCCCGCGGCCACCACCACGTTGCGGCCGATCCGGGCCCCCGGCAGGATCACCGCACCCGTGCCGATCCAGCAGCCGGGACCGATCTCGACCGGGTCCATGCGGGGCCACTGCTTGCCTATGGGGGTGTGCGGGTCGTCGTAGGAGTGGTTGGTGGAGGTCACGTACACATAGGGGCCGAAGTAGCAGTCGTCGCCGATCGTCACCGTCGTGTCCGCGATGACGTGGCTGCCGCGGCCGAGCACCACGCCGTTGCCGATGCGGAGGATCGGGTCGGGTCCGAGGTCGAGGTCCGGCATCATCCCCGCGGTGAGGGTGACGTGCTGGCCCACGATGCAGTGGTCGCCGATCCTGATCCACGGCTCCCCGAAGACCGTGCCCTGCGGGAAGGCGAGCTTCGTGCCCTCGCCGATCGCGCCGAACCGCAGCCGCCCCGGGTGCGCGGCCGTGACCGCGCCGGTGCGCTGCACCCAGTCCCAGCCCGCGTGGACGGCGCGCTGCGCGAGCCGGCGGGGCGCGGCGGCAAGGGATGAGAACGTGTTCCTGTTCTTCGGCACGCGCTCACGTTACTCAGTGCCCCGGGGGCCCGCAGGCCCCTGCCCTGTGATCTTCACCCCACGCGGCGGTACGAGGCGCCGGTTCCCGTACGGTGCCGTCAGGCGTGACGACGTACGGAAGAGGGAGACATCCGATGGGCCACGAGGCACTCATCACCGGCATCGGCGGCAAGGACCCGAAGATCGATCAGGACGCCTTCACCGCGCCGACGTCCGTCGTGCTCGGCGAGGTGACGCTGCACGCCGGGGCGAGCACCTGGTACGGCGCGGTGCTGCGGGCCGACTGCGGGCCGATCGTCGTGGGGACCGACAGCAACATCCAGGACAACTGCAGCCTCCACGTCGACCCGGGCTTCCCCATCACGATCGGCGAGCGCGTCTCGGTCGGCCACAACGCCGTGCTGCACGGCTGCACCGTCGAGGACGACTGCCTGATCGGCATGGGCGCCACCGTCCTGAACGGCGCGGTGATCGGCGCGGGGTCCCTGGTCGCCGCGCAGGCCCTGGTGCCGCAGGGCATGCACGTGCCCCCGGGCTCACTCGTCGCGGGCGTGCCCGCCAAGGTGCGCAGGCCGCTCACCGACGAGGAGCGCGAGGGCATCTCGCTCAACGGCACGATGTACGTCGAGCTGGCCAGGGCCCACCGGGACGCGCACGCCGCGGAGTGAGTCAGTCCGCGACCGGGACCGGCTGGGGCTCGGTAGCCGTCGCGGGCGCGGTCGGCTCCGCGGCCGCCGCCTCCGCTTCCGCCGCCGCCTTCTTCGCCCGGTGCTTGACGAACAGCATCGAGCCGACGCCGATCAGCACGGCGATGCCGAGTCCCACGTACGAGAACCGCTTGAGCCAGTCCTCGGCGACCACGCCGATGTAGTAGATGACGGCGGTGGTGCCGCCCGCCCAGACGATGCCGCCGAGGACGTTGGCGATCAGGAACTTCCAGTACGGCATGCGCAGGACGCCCGCGAGCGGCCCGGCGAAGATGCGCAGCAGGGCGATGAAGCGGCCGAAGAAGACCGCCCACATGCCCCACTTCTGGAAGGACCGCTCGGCGGTCGCCACGTTCGCGGCGCCGAAGTGCTTGGGGAACTTCCGTTCCAGCCAGGCGAGGAGTGGGCGGCCGCCCTTGCGTCCGATGGCGTAGCCGATGGAGTCGCCGATGATGGCGCCCGCGGTGGCGCACGCCCCGAGGATCACCGGGTTGATGTCGCCGTGCTGGGAGGAGAGGAGCGCCGCGGAGACCAGGACGATCTCACCGGGCAGCGGAATGCCCAGGCTTTCCAGTCCGATGACAAGGCCCACCAGCGCGTAGATGCTGACGGCTGGGACGTGCTCCAGCCATTCCTGGACGTGCAACGCCGGTTCCTCCCGTGGTTCAAGTGTGTCTGCCCGGCGTGCGCGCCTCTCGGCCACGCACGCCGGGCAGCCTACCCGGACGGGATCACCGGCCCGGGATCACCCGGCGGGAACGGTGTCCCAGAGGTCGCACCGGTGTTCGTCGTGCACCGTCGTGCTGATCGTGCTGCCGCCCGCGGACGCGGTGCGCAGGGACAGCACCTGCCCGGGCCGGGTGCGCTGGTCGGGAGCGGCGGGCCCGCCGTCGGCGCGCGGCACTCCGCCGCGGATGAAGGAGCCCCAGTACTGGACCATCTGTTCCGCGAGCGCCCGCTGTCCGGCGTCGAGCGGCGAGGTCAGGCCGAAGTGCTTGAAGAGGTACTGCACCTCGTTGACGTGCGTCGCGCCGAAGTCGAAGTCGGTGTCCAGCTCGCGGAGCGAGGCGAAGGGCGGCGAGGTGCGGTCCGCGAACTCGTAGGCGTAGACGGGCCCGCGGTGCGCGAGTGCCGTGTTCATGCGCAGCGCCGTACAGGCGAACATCCGGTCGCCGAGGGCCGCGGCGTACGCGTGCGTGGGCGAGGCGTACGCGTCGAGCGGATACCTCTTCAGGACCCGGGCGCCCAGCTCGGGACCGTACGCGTCGGTGAGCGCGCCGGGGTACCGCTCGGCGGTGAGCGGCCTGCCCTGGCCGTCGAACTGGGCGAAGGCGAAAAGGGTGCCTTCGTCACTGTTCGCACCGTTCAGCACCGGTACGCGGGCCGCGGTCCCCTTCTCGTACGCCTCCTCGGGCTGGACCGGCAGGAACGCGCCGCCGACGACCGGTCCCCAGTCGAAGCCGGCCTGCGCGGCGAGGATGTCCTTCGCGGGCTTGCCGCGCAGACAGGCGAGGGCGGTCCGCGGGTCGGGACAGCCCGCCTTCTTCGCGAACGCCGCGCCGTCGGTGACCGCCCGCTCGCGCCCGCGGGCCGCGCAGTCGCCGTACGCGCCGCTCTGGACGATGCCCGCGCGGAACAGGCCGCGCGCGGTGGGCGAGGCGAGCAGGGTGCAGACGGAGCGGCCGCCCGCGGACTCGCCCGCGATGGTGACGCGGTGCGGGTCGCCGCCGAAGCGGCCGATGTTGGCGCGCACCCAGCGCAGGGCGGCCTGCTGGTCGAGCAGCCCGTAGTTGCCGGACACGCCGTCGGACGTCTCGCCGTCGAGGCCTTCGCCGGCGAGGAACCCCATGGCGCCGAGGCGGTAGTTGACGGTCACGACGACGGCGCCGGTCCTGCGGGCGAAGGTGTCGGGCACGATGTCCTCGCCCGCGCCCGCGGTCAGCCCGCCGCCGTGCAGCCACACCATCACGGGCCGCTGCTTCGCCGCCTGCCCCTTCGGCGCGTAGACGTTGACATCGAGGCAGTCCTCGGTGTGGCTGGGGTTCTCGTAGCCGGGGTCCCAACCGGCGGTCTGCACGCACCGGTTGCCGAACGCGGTCGCCCGGCGCACCCCGTCCCAGGCCTTCACGGGGCGCGGCTCCTTCCAGCGGAGGGCGCCGACGGGCTGCCGGGCATAGGGAATGCCGAGGAACTGCCGCCCCTCAGCGGTGGTTTCGCCCCGCACCCAGCCGGCGGTGGTACGCACCAGCGTGCTGTCCGTGGCGGCCGGTCCGGTCGCGGCGCGGCCGGTCGTCGCGGCCTGAACGGTCGTCGCGGCCTGAGCAACCTGAGCGACCTGAGCAGCCTGAGCGGCCGGGAGCGGCACCAGCGAGACCGCCGCGCCGGCCGCCAGGGCGGCGGCGAGCGACGCGGCGCGGCGTATCCGGCCGTGTGCGGCCCGCGCGCTTCTCCTCGTCGTCGTGCACCTCTTCATCTTCCTCGTGAACCTTTTCCTCATGAACCGGCTCCCTTGATGACGGTGGTCGTGGAGAGGGTCAAGTCACGTGCTGATGTTCCCACTTGAACGGTCCGTCGGCCGGTGCCGAGCACCCAGTCGTGACGCTTCACGTCCCAGGCCGAGAGAGTCCGCCGGTCGACGCGGACGGTGACGCGCCGCCACGCCCCCGCGCGCAGTTCGACCCGCCGGTAGCCGCCGAGCACCCGCTCGGCCTGGCTCAGGTCCAGGTCGGGGGAAGGGCCGACGTACACCTGCGCGACGGTAATGCCGGCGCGTCTGCCGGTGTTGCGCACGGTGAAGCTCACGTCCACGTGCCGCCCCGCCCCGCGGACCGCCAGGCCCTCGTAGGCGAAGGTGGTGTAGGAGAGCCCGTGCCCGAAGGGGAAGAGCGGCCGCACCCCTTCGGCGTCGTACCAGCGGTACCCGACGTGGACGCCTTCCGAGTACTCCTCGACGCCGCCGGTCCCCGGGTAGCGGCGCGGGTTCCCCGCCATGGGGTGGTGGTCGTCGTCCACCGGGAAGGACTGGGTGAGCCGGCCGCCCGGGTCGCAGTCGCCGAACAGGACGGCGGCGGTGGCGGCCGCGCCCTCCTGGCCGGGGTAGTACATCTGCAGCACGGCGGCGGTCCGCCGCAGCCACGGCATGGAGGTCGCCGACGACGTGTTCAGGATTACGGTGGTGCGCGGGTTGGCGGCGGTCACGGCCCTGATCAGCGCTTCCTGGTGGCCGGGCAGCGCGATGGTCGTGCGGTCCTGGCCCTCGGTGGCGTCCTCGTACGCGAACAGGACGACGCTGTGCGCGCCGCGCGCCGCCCGCGCCGCTTCGGCGACATCGGCCGCGCGGGTGGCGCGCGTGACGCGCCGCAGCCGGAACGTCTGCCCCTGGTCGCCGCCCTTCGCGCTGATCCTCAGCCGGTGCCCGCCGCGGGTGAGCTTCAGCGTCGCGCGGCGCACGTTGAGCCCGTCGGGCGCGGTGGAGACGAGGCCGCCGGAGAAGTACTCGGCGACGCCGGGCAGTTTCGGGTAGAGCTCCTTGCCGTCCAGCTCCACCGTGGGCCGCTCGCCCGAGTAGTGGATGACGAGCGTCCACTCGTCGGGCTCGTCGAGTGTCAGCTTCCCCTCGTACGTCCACTTCTTGCCCGCGGCGACCCGCTGCCCCTCGGCGTCGATGCCGGGGCTGAGCGCGCGCCGCGGGATGGCCTTGCCGTAGAGGTCCTCTCCCAGCGCGTACGTGACGTCGGCGCCGCGCCCGGCCCTGGCGGTGATGGCGTCGAGGGGGCTCGCCGCCCGGTCGGGGATGACGTGCGCGCTGCCGCCGCCGCTGACGAACGGGTGGCGGCCCGTGGGTCCGACGACGGCGATGTCGCGCGCCGCGCGACCCTCCAGCGGCAGCGCCCCGCGTACGTTCCACAGCAGTGTGGCGCCCGCCTTGGCGACGTCGAGGGCGACCGCCCTGCCCGCCTCGGGATCGCGTCGCGGCCGCGCCGGCACGTGCGCGTCGAGCAGCCCGAACCGCTCCATGACGCCGAGGATCCGGCGGACCGAGCGGTCGATCTGCCATTCGGGCACGCTGCCGTTCCGCACGGCCTTCTTCAGGGCGGACCCGAAGTAGGAGCCGTCGGGCATCTCCATGTCGAGCCCGGCGGCGAGGGCGGCGACGGTGCTGTGCTGCGCGAACCAGTCGGTCATCACCCACCCCTCGAACCCCCACCGCTCGCGCAGGATGTCGCTGAGCAGCGCCTTGCTCTCGCAGGCGAAAACGCCGTTGACCTTGTTGTACGCGCCCATGAAGGCGCCGGTGCCCGCGGCGACCGCCGCCTCGAACCCGCGCAGCTCCGTCTCGTGCATGGTCCGCTCGTCGGCGCGCACGTCGACGGACTCGCGGTCCTTCTCCTGGTTGTTCAGGGCGAAGTGCTTGACGGTGGCGATGAGGCCCTCGCCCTGGATGCCCCTGATCTCCTCGGACACCATGTCGGCGGCGAGCAGCGGGTCCTCGCCGAAGGTCTCGAAGTTGCGGCCCGCGTACGGGGTGCGGATGAGGTTGACCATCGGCGAGAGCAGCACGTCCTGCCCGAGCGCGCGTCCCTCGCGGCCGATGACCCGGCCGTAGCGGCGGGCGAGTGCCGGGTCGAAGGCGGCGGCGAGCATGACGGGGGCGGGCAGGGCGGTGGCGCGGGCCGCGACGCGGACGCCGGCGGGGCCGTCGGCGAGCCGCAGCGGCGGGATGCCGAGGCGCGGCACGCCGGGCACGTAGCCCGCCTGGCCGAGACCCTTGGGGTCGGTCGCGCCGTGCAGCAGGGAGGTCTTCTCGTCGAGCGTGAGTCTGCGGACGAGCGACTCGACGCGGTGTCCCGCGCCGGGGCCCTGTCCGGCACGGGCTGCCGCGTGCGCCGCCCGCGCCGCGTGTGCGGGCGCCGCCGCACCGGTGGTGGCCGCGGCCGCCACGGTGATCGCACCGCCGACCAGTCCGAGGACTGACCGCCGGGACACGGAGTCGGACATGAGCCGTCACTTCCTTCTGTGCCTGTTGTGCGCGAACACGACTGTGCGGAGCGAAGCGTGTACACGTGCCAGTGGCGGGTCGTCGTTCGCCCTTTGAACGCACTATGCGGCAGAGGGGACTTGACACACCGTTAGGCACCACGTGTGGCGGCGGGAAAACTATGACCGACGATGACTCGTGTCAATAAGTTGTACAAGAAGCGGAGCTCAGCTCCAGTCGCCGTTGACCCAGGCGACGAGACGGGAAAGCTCCTCGCAGGAGCAGACGGCGACGCCGAGGTCCCGGGTCATGACCTGGCGCCCCATTCCAGGCAGGCACCGACAGAGCGCCCACGACGCGAAGCCGCCCGTGGTCGCGTTACGGAACGCGACCACGGGCGGCAACCCGGGCCCGGCCAGGCGGCCTGGCGCCCTCGGGCCGGGCGGACCGGCTCAGGGTCGGCCCGACCGGCTCAGGGTCGGCCCGACCGGCTCAGCTGGGGTTGTTGGGTCGCAGCGTCCACACCACCGTCATCTCGCCCGTCACGGCGCCGTCCTCGCGCCGGATCTCGATGGCGACCGGGAACTCGGGGCGCTCGCCCGCGTCGAGCTCGGCTATCACGTCGGCGGCCGGGCGGCCGAGGGTCGCCGTGGCGGTCACCGGCCCCATGGCCAGCTTCTTGTACGCGATCTCGGCGCTGACGGCGAGCGGCACGGCCCGCGACAGCTCCGCGCCGAACGCGGCGAGGACGATGGCCCCGCTCGCGGACTCGCCCAGCGTGAACATGGCGCCGGCATGCGGGCCGCCGACGTGGTTGTGGTAGTCGCTCTGGTCGGGCAGGGCCACCACGGCCTTGTCCGGCGCGGTCTCCCGGAATTCGAGGTTCAGGGTTCGGGCCATCGGAACCGTGGCGGCGAGCATCTCGCCGATCGACATCTGTTCTGCGCTCATGGCACGCGATGTTACCCACGAGTAGGGACCTTGACCAGGACCTGCCTCTGCGTAGATCACCGTCACCTATCGTTGACGCCCATGTGGCCAGGACAGCAGCCGCCAGGGGGCGAGCGAAACCCGCAGGACCCGACTCGGGACCAGGGACAGAACCCGTACCGGCAGCCGGGATACCAGCAGCCCAACCCGTACGGGCAACAGCCTCCGCAGGGGACTTCGCATCAGGCCCCGTGGAACGCCCCGACCATGCCCGGCACCCACAGCGGCAACAGCGGCGGCAACCGGACCAAGGTGATCGCCCTCGTCGCGGCCGGCGCCGTCGTGGTCGCCGCGGGCGTGACCGGCGCCCTGCTCCTCGGCGGCGACAAGGACGACACCGCGAAGCCCGGCCCGGCGAAGGCCGGCGTCTCGCCGGACCCGGCCGCCTCCGACGACGCGAACCCCCGCACCGGGGACGGCATGCCCGACCCGACGGTCCCCGGCTGGAAGGTCGTCGTCAATCCCAAGCTCGGCATCGCCTTCGACGTGCCCGCCGAGTGGTCCCTGGACTCGCGGGACTGGGCCGGCGGCGTCGTGGAGGACAAGGACGCCGAGGACGACTCGGCACCGTTCCTCGCCGCGTACGCGGCCCCCGCCTACTTCAAGGAGAAGTGGTGCGCGAGCGACGACGACAAGGACGGCACGAAGGACTACACGACCCTGGCGGCCGCGGGCACGCGCGGCGGGCACGGCGTGAAGAGCGCCGAGCAGGCCGCGCGGCACGACGCGACCAACTGGGTCTACGGCGTGTACACGCAGCCGGACAGGAAGAAGGTCACGACGGGGCCGACCGAGACGTACACCACCAAGTCCGGCCTCAAGGGCAGCCTGGTGAGCGCCAGTTCATCCGGAGCCGAGAAGCAGGACAAGTGCGACTCGGACGGCAAGGCCACGGTGTTCGCCTTCAAGACTCCTGAGGGCAGATTCGCGTCCTGGTCCTTCCACGGCGCGAAGGGCGTCAAGGACGAGCTGCCGGATGCGACCGTGCGGAAGATCCTCGCGACGGTGCGCCTGTACGAACCCGTCCAGGACTGAGCCCCTCCGGGCGGCCGGGCCCGCCATGCGCCAGGGACGGGCCACGCGTCGGGGGCGGATGTGATCTTGTTCGACGGTGCCCCGTATCGTGTCCGGCCATGTGGCCAGGACAGCAGCCGCCCGGGGGCGAGCAGAACCCGCAGGACCCGACTCGGAACCAGGGACAGAACCCGTACCAGCAGCCGGGATACCAGCAGCCCAACCCGTACCAGCAGCCGGGATACCAGGCGCCGAACCCGTACCAGCAGCAGCCGGTGCAGCCCGTGGGCGGGCAGCAGGGGCAGTGGAGCGCCCCGACCGTGCCCGCGGCCGTGCCGCAGGCACCGGGCAGGACCGGCGGTGACGGCGGTGATGGCAGTAATGGACGCGGCGGACGCGGCGGGCGAGACAAGGTCAAGATCATCTCGATGGTGCTGGCGGCCGCCGTGGTCGTGGCCGCCGGTGTGACCGGATTCCTGGTGCTCGGCGGCGGGGACGACAAAGACGCCGCAAAGGCGGACGCCCCCGCGCAGGCCGACTCCAAGGCGCCGAGCCCCGCCGTGGACGACGGCGACGACAGCGAGCGTGGTACGGACGACGGCCTGAAGCCGACCGTCAAGGGCTGGCACGTCGTGGTGAACCCCCGGTGGGGCACCGCCTTCGACGTGCCGCCCGAGTGGGAGGTGCAGAACCCCGGCTCGGCGATCGCCTTCGAGGACGTGAAGACGGGCAAGCCGCTGATGACCATGTCGGCACCCGCGTACCTGCGGTCCAAGTGGTGTGTCACCGACGACGACAAGGACGGCAGGAGCGAGGACCACGAGCTCGCCGCCGTGGGCACCAAGGGCGCCAAGGGCGCGAAGAACACCGACGAGGTCGCGGTGAACCAGGTGGGCTGGTGGGTGTACGCCGGCTACACCCAGCCGGACAAGAAGAGCTTCACCTCCGACGAGAAGGCGCAGCCGTACACCACCAAGTCCGGCATCAAGGGCAGCATCGCCCGCGCCAAGTCCACCGACACGCCGCAGAAGGGCAAGTGCGCCACGGACGGCAAGGCGATCACCTTCGGCTTCAAGAACTCCGCCGGTGACTACGTCGCCTGGAGCCTCTACGGAGCCACGGGCGTGAAGGACGAGATACCGGAGGAGACCGTCATGAAGATCCTGAGCACGGTGCGCACCCACGGAGAACCGACGGAATCCTGAGGCTTTCCTCCGCTTTCCCCACGGCTTCTCCCCTCCCCCGGCGCCCCGGCATCCGCGCCTCAGGGGGCGCGCATGGCACCTCGCCCCCCGGCACCTCTATGGTTACTGGCCATGTGGCCAGAAAAGCAGCCGCCCGGGGGCGAGCAGAACCCGCAGGACCAGAATCAGAACCCGTATCAGCAGCCGGGATACCAGCAGCCGAACCCCTACCAGCAGCCGGGGTACCAGCAGCAGCCCGCGGGCGGATACCAGCAGCCGCTGGGCGGCGGCCAGCAACCGCAGCCGGGCGGCTACTCGCAGCCCGAGCACTCGCACTGGGCGGCCCCGACACCGCCGCCCGTACCGCCGCAGCACCTGGGCGGCGTCCAGGGCACCGGCGGGCAGGGCGGTGGCGGCGGCAACAAGACGAAGGTCACGGCCATCGTCGCCGCGCTCGCCGTGGTGGTGGCGGCCGGCGTCACCGGGTTCCTGGTCCTCGGCGGTGACGACGGCGAGAGCGACGAGGCGGGTCCGGCGAAGCCCTCGAAGTCCGTGTCGAAGAAGCCGAGCCCGACGGCCACCGACGACGGGAACGCGCGCGGCGAGGGCGACGACGACAAGCCGATGATCGACGGCTGGCAGGTCGTCGTGAACCCCAAGTGGGGCACCGCGTTCGACGTCCCGCCCGACTGGGAGGTCAAGACGCCGGACACCTTCATCGCCTTCGACGACCGCAAGGACGACGGCGCGAAGACGATCATCGGCATGTCCGCGCCCGCGATCCTCAAGGACAAGTGGTGCACGTCCGACGACGACAAGGACGGCGAGCCCGACGACACCTCGCTCGCCGCGGTCGGTACGAAGGGCCAGAACGGCGCCAAGAACACCGAGGACATCGCGCGCAACGACTCGGCCTGGTGGGTCTTCGGCGGCTACACCGAGCAGACCAAGGCCGACAAGAAGAAGATCAAGATCGGCAAGATCGAGGACTTCACCACCAAGGCCGGCATCAAGGGCAGCGTCGCCACGTCGACGACGTCCGGCGCCTCCACATCGGCCAAGTGCGACTCGGAGGGCAAGGCCACCACGTTCGGCTTCAAGAACGAGGCCGGCGAGTACGTGGCCTGGACTCTCTACGGCGCCAAGGGCGTCAAGGACGAGGTGCCCGACGCCACGGTGAAGAAGATCCTCAGCACCGTCCGGTGGAGCAAGGCGGCGTCCGAAGAGTCCTGAGCCTCGGGGCCCGAGGCCTGCGCCACGGGCCGTGGGTCCTGCGCCACGGGCCCGAGGGTCCTGCTCCCCGACGAACCGACGAACCGACGTGCCGACGAACCGCCAAAACGGTTTGCCAAGCCGGCGACTTGCCGGGGACAGTCCCGGGGTGACGAATCCCGCCCCCGCAGAACGCTCCCGCCCCTCCTGGGCGGGCCGCAACTACACACTGCTGACCGCCGCCGCGATCGCGACGAACCTCGGAAGCCACGGGGCGTTGATCGCGGCGGCGTTCGCGGTTCTCGACGCGGGCGGCGACGGCGGGGACGTCGGGCTCGTGGCCGCCGCGCGGACCCTGCCGCTCGTCCTGTTCCTGCTCATCGGCGGGGCGGTCGCCGACCGGCTGCCGCGCCATCACGTCATGGTCGCGGCCAACGCCCTCAACTGCGCGTCCCAGGCGGCCTTCGCCGCCCTCGTCCTCGCGGGCGAACCACAGCTGTGGCAGATGATGCTGCTCACCGGGCTCGGCGGCGTCGGCCAGGCCTTCTTCGGACCCGCGGCCGAAGGCATGCTGATGTCGTCGGTCAGTGGCGAGCAGGCAGGCAAGGCCTTCGCGATGTACCGCATGGCGATGCAGGGCGCCGGGCTCGGCGGGGCCGCGCTCGGCGGCCTGATGGTCGCGGCGATCGGTCCGGGCTGGGTGCTGGCCGTGGACGCGGCGGCGTTCGCGGTCGCGGGGGCGCTGCGGTCGTTCCTCGACGTCAGCCACATCCCGGAACGCACGCCCGGCGGCGGGCTCGTCGCCGATCTGCGGGACGGCTGGCGGGAGTTCACGGGCCGTCCCTGGCTGTGGTCGATCGTGGCGCAGTTCTCGGTGGTGGTGGCGGTGGTCGGGGCCGCCGAGTCGGTGTTCGGGCCGCTGGTGGCGCGGGACGAGCTGGGCGGCGCGGGGCCGTGGGGCCTGGCGCTCGGCGCGTTCGGGGCGGGCACGGTCGGCGGGGCGTTCCTGATGACGCGGTGGAAGCCTCGGCGGCTGCTGTTCGCGGGCACCCTCTGCGTCTTCCCGCTGGCCGCCCCTTCGGCGGCCCTCGCGGTGCCGCTGCCCGTGTCGGGTCTCGTCGCGGTGATGTTCGTCAGCGGTGTGGCGATCGAGGTGTTCGGCGTCTCCTGGATGACCGCGATGCACCAGGAGATACCGGAGGAGAAGCTGTCGCGCGTCGCCGCCTACGACTGGTTCGGCTCGGTCGCGATGGTGCCGCTGGCCACGGCGCTCGCCGGCCCCGCGGAGTCCGCTTTCGGCCGGTCCGCGTCGCTGTGGGGCTGCGCGGCGCTGGTGGTCGTGGTGACGGCGGCCGTGCTGTTCGTCCCCGACGTACGGAACCTGACACGGCGTACGACGGAGGTGGTCGCCTCGGCCAAGCCCGTGTCGCGCGGAGCCGCCGACCCGTCAGCCGATGGAGAAGGCGCCGTCGGGCGGCTCGGGTGAGGGGACCGCGTCCTCGTCGCGCACCGGACACACATCCCCGATGAAGCGACGCAGCGCGTCACCGTGCTCGACCCTGGCGGGAAAGACGTCGGACGCCGTGCGGCGGGCCAGCGCGGCGACGTCGATGGGCCGGTGCGCGGCGACCAGCACCGCGTTCCCGAAGCGGCGCCCGCGCAGCACGGACGGCTCCGCGATCAACGCGAGCTCCGCGAACACCTCGGCGAAGGTGGCCAGTTGGGAACGGAGGAAGGCGAAGGGCGCCCCGTCGGCGAGGTTCGCGGTGTAGTGCCCGTCCGGGCGGAGCACCCTGGCGGCGGTCCGCGCGTACGCGACCGTGGTGAGGTGGGCGGGCACGCGTGAGCCCCCGAAGACGTCGGCGACGACGATGTCGGCGCTGCCGTCCGGCGCCGCGTCGAGCCACTCCCTGGCGTCCGCGCCGTGCACACGGATCCCCGTCGCCGCCCCCAACGGCAACCGCTCCTCCACGAGCCAGAGCAGCCCCCGGTCCGCCTCGACCACGTGCTGCCGGGAGCCGGGGCGGGTGGCGGCGAGATAGCGGGGCAGGGTGAGGGCGCCGCCGCCGAGGTGGGTGACGTCGAGCGGGGCACCCGGCTCGGCCGCGGTGTCCAGGACATGGGCGAGCCGACGCGCGTACTCGAACTCCAGGTGCGTGGGCTCGTCCAGGTCGACGTACGACTGCGGCGCCCCGTCGACCGTGAGCAGCCAGGCCCGCGCCCGGTCGATGTCGGGCATGAGCTTGGCGACCCCGTGATCAACCTCCCGAATCACCGGAACCGCTTCGTCCCCGCCCCCACCGGAACTCTCGACCCCGGCCCCACCCTCGAACTCCTGCGCGTCCACACCGTCCATTGTGCCTGCTCGCCCTGAGAGCCGTACCGACCGGGCACAGCCGCTTCCGTTCGCCCGGGTGCCGGACCTGAACGTCACAAACGAGTCGGGGGGGGGGACGCCCGTCCAACACGCTGAACCCACCGCCGAGCCAGAACCGGCGGGCGCCACCAATACCGTCCGGGACGTCCGCGGCACCGCCCTCGGGACGCTCGTCGAAGATCCGGCCTGCCCAGCCACAACAGGCCCGTCGGCGTGCAGGCCTGACCCGTTTCCGGACCCGTACGTGTCACAGCAGCGTCAGTACGGCTCCATGGTCTCTCCACATATCGCATGATGCTCCTTCAGCACACGCGCATCCCAGGGGGGATCATGCACACCCGCACCACCATCGCCGCACTCATCGCCGGCGCCGGCCTGCTCGCACTCACCAGTTGCGGCCCCGAGAAGGACTCCAGCACCGGCACCGGCAAGGACAAGCCCGCCGCCACCGGGGACACGGGCGAGAAGGCCGAGAGCGCCGCACTGCCCGACATGGCCGACAAGGGCCTGCAGTCCGCACAGGACCAGGCGCAGGAAGCAGGCTTCTACGGCCTCACGTCACACGACGCGCTCGGCCGCGACCGCATGCAGGCATTCGACCGGAACTGGAAGGTCTGCTCGCAGACCCCGAAGGCCGGCAACCACCCGACCGACACGAAGGTCGACTTCGCCACGGTCAAGCTCGACGAGACCTGCCCGGCCAAGGACGCCGGCGCCGAGGAGCCCCGGGCCGCGGGTGCGAAGATGCCCGATTTCAAGGGCAAGGCCGTCAAGGTCGCGCGCGGCGCCCTCGACTCCGGGACGAGCATCACCGTCAACGACGCGTCCGGGCAGGGCCGGTTCATCCTCATGGAGTCGAACTGGAAGGTCTGCTCGCAACAGCCGACCGCGGGCGCCGCGCTCGACGGGCGGCCGGTGACGCTCACCGCGGTGAAGTTCGAAGAGTCCTGCTAGACCACCGGGGGCCGCCCGAGCCGCGTCATACGGACCACGGTCCGCCAACGCATCGGTCGGCGCCCACTGCAAGGGCGCCCATCGCAAGGAGTGCGCAGGCCCTCGGCGAAGCCCCGCCCACGCCTTCAATCCGGCCGCCGAACGGGTCCGACCGAGCGTGAGCAGGATCCACACCCCCGGATACACCGGCACGAGAAGGGCAGGCAGGTGACGACGAGCCAGCCAGACCCGGTTCCGGGCGGTCATCCGGTAGTAGACCGCGTGCCGGGCCGGGGACGTCTTGGGGTGCTGGAGCAGCGACCCGGGCTCGTAGAGGATCTTCCATCCGTCGTCCAGGGCCCGCCAGGCGAGGTCGGTCTCCTCATGGGTGAAGAAGAACTCCGCAGGCCAGTCGCCGATCCGGTCCAGCATCCGCATCGCGAGGGCGTGCCCGCCGCCGAGGAACGCGGTCACCGGGCCTCTCCGCAGGGGATCCTTCGCGCGCAACCGCGGGACGTGGCGACGCGCGGTCTCCCCGTTCTCATCAGCGATGCGGAAGCCGACGACGCCCAGGCACGGGTCGCTGGTGAACAGGTCACGGATACGACGGAAGACGTCGTCCTGGACGAGGAGGCCGTCGTCGTCCAGCTCGACCACGACGTCGATGTCGCCGAACTTCCGGAGCCTGGCGATGCCGGTGTTGCGGCCGCCGGGGCAGCCCAGGTTCTCCTCGTTCTCGACGACCGTCACCTCGCCCGGTAGATCCGGGAAGTCCGGCAGGGGCGAGCCGTTGCCGACGATCACGATGCGCGAAGGCGGCACGTTCTGCTTCGCCACGGATACCTAGCCGTACACCACCTCGCCCGATTCCCCCCGCGTGGGGCAACAGACACACGCCCCCGGCGCGCTCCGAGCGCTCTCATTACTCCGTCTAGAAGAACGAGTTCAAGTGACCGTAGTTTGTTTCAGGACAGTTCACGCGAAGTGCGAAAAGAGCCAAAATGAGTGACGCAAACAACGCTGACCCCCAGCGTTCCGGCCACCCCGTAAGGGATAAGGCCGTGGTGATCGGCGTCATCGGGCTCGTCTTGGCGGCGATCCCCATTGCTTGGGCAATTTTCTCGGAGGGTAAGGACACGCTCGACAAGGGCGAGTACGTAAGCCAGTCAGATCAGGCATGTGCGAACTACCTCCCCAGCTTGCAGTCGCTGGGTAAAGAACCTGTCGGCGCCCCTGCCGCCGTGTACACGCAGTACCTGCAACGACGCATCGCGATAATCCGGCCAGGGCTCAGGGACTGGGGAGCAGTGGAGCTCCCTTCAGCGCTGGAAGAGGCAGTAAATGACTCATACTACGGAGCAGACTCGGCTGCGCGAGAATATGAGATAGCGATCAATTGGGGACAACGGGGCAACGTGGACAAGGCGAATGATCACCTCGACAAAGCAGGCGAGTACGCAACGGAATCCATCCGTAAGGCCCGCTCCATCGGCCTCAAGGTCTGCCCAGTCGGATTCTAGATAAAGCCGCGCGCCTACCCCCTACGAAGGAGGGCTGACGACGGCACCGCCTCTGTCCGCCGCCGTACGGGGACACCACAGCCCGACCTGGTCGAGCCGGGCCCCGACACAGCCGCTCTCGACCCCGCCCACAGCAAGTACCCGCGACGCAGACCTCCTCTCGCCTCCGGGTAAGAGCGGGTCTTTCCTCATGTCAGGGGCAGGTGCCCGTGCTCAGCGAGGACGCTGCACACCGCGGGCACGGCCGCATACGGCTGCAGTCGCTCCAGGACGACGCGGGTACGGGCCGCTGTGCGGTCGGAGGACAGCTCCCCCGACAGCTCGATGATGCGCCGCGCCTCGTCCGCTGCCTCGCCCGCCTCGACCAACTCGATGCCGACCAGCTGGAGTACGACCGCCACCAGGCCGCCCATCTCCGCTCGCTAGAACGTTCCGCCGACCAGCTCGGCGAGTGCCCTGCCCCGGTCCACCTCGGGGTCCTCGACACGATGCGCACCATCGAGGGCACCTTCCACGACATCGCCGACCAGATCACCGGCTCCGTCCAGCGGCCACCCATGCGGCCCGCCCCTCACACGTGGCCGACCGCCGACCGCGAGCGGCGCAACGCCGTCGCCCGCGCCGACGCCATGGACCCGCGTCGATGGAGGTGAACCGGCCGCCGGCACTCCGTCCCGTACACGGCCCTGTGGCTGTCGGCCCGGGTCGAGGACCGGCCGGGCCCGTTCCGGTGGCTGACTGGGGTGGAACAGGAACAGATCGCGGCCGTCGCCGCGGGCGCGGCCGAACGCGTTGAGAGGGCCCTCGACATCGCCGCACAGCGCCGCGCCCCCGAACGACGCTGTGATTGCGGCGGTGCAATCGACGTCCACGGCGGCGAAGGGCGGCAGCCGCCCACCGCACAGGTTGCGGGTGCATCTGGACGGAGAGGGGACTCGCCGCCGCATGACGGAAGGAGCAGCAGACGGCAAAAGCCAGCACTAAACACCTAAGGGTCTCGAAAGTGCGATGACTATGGTCCTGATAAGCAGGCAAACGCAAGGACCAAAGCCCTCATCTTCGCCAAGCTCAGTTGAACACCCTTCCCATGATCGTTTGCGCATGCCAAGGTCATCACAACCCCGGCGCCAGCCACCCCCTCCACCGGCTGCGCCGGGGCCCGCGCACCGTCCACGAAGGGTTTTCCATGAACCACCGTCAGCGCATAGTGAGCGGCGTCGTCGCCTCCGTCAGCACGGCCGCCCTCACCCTGGGAGCCGCTTCGCTGGCCATGGCCAGCGAGGCCCCCTCTGCAGTCGAAGGCACTGCGGCCACGGTAGAGAAGGCCACCGGCACCGCCGGCATCGCCCCGGCCCCGGCCTCAGGAACCACGATCCCCCGGCGTTCCACGGGGGACGCGAAGACTGTCGCCGCGACGGGTGACGCCGTATCAATCGCCCTTCCCAGCAGCAACAACGTCATCGGCACCAGAGGCGGCAAGAACACCACCGTCTACCCCCGGGGCGGCCAAGGCCACCGACCTCGCGATCCAGCCCACCACTGACGGCGGCATCCGCGCCCTGACCGTCCTCAAGAACGCCGCCGCTCCGCGCGAACAGCGCTACGACATCGGCCTGCCCGACGGCGCCCGCCTGGTCAAGCTCGACACCGGCGCCGTCGCCGCAGTCGCGAAGAACGGCACACTCCTCGGCGGTTTCGCTACACCCTGGGCCAAGGACGCTACCGGCAAGCCCATACCCACCAGCTACCGCATCGACGGCAACACCCTCATCCAGTCGGTACGGACCACGAACTCCACAGCCTTCCCCGTCGTCGCCGACCCCAAGTGGGTGAACGACGCCGCCAAGGGCACCGCCATGGGACTTGCCAGCGGGTGCGTGGGCGGCGCCGTCGCCGGAGGAGGAGCTGGATGCATCCCGGGGGCTGTCGCAGGAGGTCTGGGCGGAGCCGTCGCCGGAGTCGTCGGCGGCCTGTTCGACTGACAGGCGCCGCTGTCACCCTTCCAAACGCCGACGACATGACTCGTGAGGAGAACTGCGATGACAGATGACTTGAAGGATCGTCACGCCGGTGCCGAGCGGACCGCCTCGCTTGCAGTGTTGGCCGCCATGGGAGCGTTCCTCGGCTTCAGCGTGAGCGATCAGTCCTGGGCAGCTTGCATCTTGTGGGGTCTGGGCGGAGGCATCGCCGTGGTACCGGTAGTCGCAGGCGCCAGGCGAGTCGCCCGATACGTGAGCAGACGGCGAACACCCTGACACCTTCGAGCCGGTTCACTCCTGACGATCACCAAGGCCGACGCCACGAGTGGACCGGCCAAGGCCACGACCGATCCATTTGACACGGGCGCGGGCATGTCGAGTCAACTCGCCCGACCAACATCGAGCGCCTCGACGACGCCATCCGCCACCGTGCACGCCGCGGTGGCCTGCCCCGGGGTACAGCCCCCCCGCTTGCAGCCCCGGTCAGGAGAAGACGACCGAGCGCACCTTCAAGCGTTCCGATCCGCCACCGGTATGGGGGCGCAGGGAGAAGAAGGTGTCACCCTTGCAGTCGGCGTTCAGGAAGACCACAGCCGTGGCATCTGTCCGGTTCTTCGGGGAGTACCCCGGGCGCAGATCGTTGGAGCCGACGCCATAGAGATTGATGCACTCCCCACTCGGCGGGTTGTTGAGGAAGCCAACCGCTTCATAGCCCTCGTCGGTCAGATAGGTGTAGCGGAACTGCCCGTCGGCAGCGCTGGCCGAGGTGGGGACCGTCAGGGCCAGCGTGAGAGCTCCAAGAGCAGCGGTGGCAGAACGACGAAGGCGCATGAAGCAGACTCCTGGGAAAGAGGCGTTAGGGACGCCTGAGTCTGTCCGTGCACAGGCTGCCGTTACACGCGATCAATCCGGGAAAACGATTCGCTGTAGCCCATTCAGCCGAAGGAAGGGCGTCCCCGCTCGTCACATCTCTCGGCTGCCGCGCTCGCCGATCATCGTCCAGTCCTCCGGGCTGCCGCCCCTCCACTCGATCAACGAGGATCGTTCCGTCGATACGGACGGGGCGTCCGCCCTCTTCGTCGGGTGGGTAAATCACAACGGGCGCACTGGAGGCCATGACGTCAAAGTGATCGGCCGCGGTGCGGGATGCACGCCCGGCTACTCCAGCATGCGCCGCTCACGCGTTCGAGTCTATGTCGGCCATCCAAGGTCGAGCCTGGCGCCCGGTGAACAACCACACGGTCACACCACGCCTGGGTCACCCGCCGGTCGGTTGCGGCGTGCGGTCACGGTGGCCCCCCCCCCGAAACGTTGTGGTGACGGCACTCGTCACTCGGCTTCTCTGCGGCTCCGAGATGTCGACAGGAGGATGCGAACCATGGCGAAGGACAAAGAGCAGAACCGCGAACAGCAGAAGGCCAGCGCAGCAGCCGAACGCCACCGCCAGATGGGCGCGCACTCATCAATGGAGGCTCCGGCTTCGCAACGGCCGAAGTGTCCGGCATCCCGTGCGGACTCCGTGCGCAAGGCCAGGGAAGAGTCGGAGCACAGCTGACTCCGCTTGCGTCAGCGGCGTGCGCCCGGTCTAGGGTAACGCCGCCGACGCAAGAGAGTGGGCGGCGATATACCCAAGGAGTGACCACCTCAGGGCCGGGGCGGGTCCTGGCGGTCGGTGAAGTCCCTGCTCTTGTCGTGCGCTATGTCGACCTTGTCCGCGTATTTGCCGCCCGTACCCTCGTCGATCAAGTCGCCCGTCTTGTCTACGGAATGCTTGGCCGTGTCCGGGATCTGGTCTGCTTTGCCTTGACCTTGTCCAAGAAAGATATGACCGGCCTCCTTCAGACATGGAATGTCACACCCGGGGTTTCCCGCCCTCCTGAGGACCGAATCCGCGCCCCGGGCCGTCTGACCAGGACGGGGATGGCCGAGCTACTCGACCGGATCCTCCTCGGCATACCGCAGCCTCGACCCGCGAGACAGGGGGCCGAACGCGCCGCTACGGCCGCCACTCCTCGCGGTAGCCGGGCCGGTCCGCGTACGAGACGAGCATGTCCCGCACCTCCTCGCACGGCCAATCCCCCTCAACCACCACGCCGGCCTGACAGGTCGGGCAGCCGAGAACGTAGGTGGACGGGGCGCCCTCGTTGCTGTCGCGGCCGACCATGAGCTGCGGGGTGTGGCGTTCGAGGCGCCGCCGGTTGGCGTCGATCTCGCGCAGCACCCGCGCCGGGTCTTGGCGGGCGACGTGGGCAGCGTCCGCGAGATCACACAAGGTGACGACCTCGGCATTGTCGTCATCGAGGACCGACTCGCCCAGCGCCCGCCACCTGCCGTCCCGCGTGACGCAGTCCTGAGCACCGACCTCGTCCTCGTTGAGCTGCTCGCCGTACCACCGCACGACATCATCCACCGCTACGCCTCCGACGTCGGCTTCTTCAGGTCCGTGCGCCCCCTGCCGTGACTTCCTGTTGGCGAAGTACGGGCGAGTCTTCCGGTAGTCGACCACGCTCGACCTGCCGACCGGCACGACCGGGGGAAAGTCCGCGTCATCGCGAGCCAGCTGAGAGATTCGCTGGTGCGTGATCCGCTCGACGACGCCATCGCTGACGAGCCGTCTGGCCAACTCGCGGAGCGACACCATGTCTGGCCCTCTTTCTTCGTCGGCCACAGGGCACCATCCTCCGACTTCCTCGCCATATGGCAATGAAGTAGCTAGCGTCGTACTCGGTAACGGTCTCCCAGCCCATGTGGAGCTGGAACTCCGGGCCGAGGGGTGGACCCCCTCATCGTCACCGCCCGCCTCCTTGGCGAGAGCGTCGACACGACCTGCCGAGCAACCCGGCAGAGTGGACGCCGGAGCAGCGCCAGGGCTTAAGACGCCATTTCGTTTGGTGTGATCTTGCGGCAGTCTGGTGCGGTGACTGCTTCGCTTGTTGAGCGGATGGCGCCGGATGACCTGTGGGAGTTGTTCGAGCGCGTGGTCCCGCCGCCTCCCGAGCGCCCGCAAGGCGGCGGTCGGCGCCGGCACAGGGACCGGGAGGTGCTGGCCGCGATCATCTTCGTCGCCACTTCGGGCTGCACGTGGAATCAACTGCCGCCCGGCTTCGGCCCATCGGGGGTGACCGCGTTCCGCCGGTTCTCCGAGTGGACCGAGGCGCGGGTGTGGGCCAAGCTCCACCGCCTGGTCCTCGACGAACTCGGCTCCCGCGGTCAGCTGGACTGGTCACGGTGCGCGATCGACTCCGTCAGCGTCCGAGCCCTCAAAGGGGGCGGCTGACGGGACCGAATCCGACCGACCGCGGCAAGAGCGGGTCGAAAATCCACCTGCTCGTCGACCGGCACGGCCTGCCGATCTCGCTCGGCGTCTCGGCCGCCAACCTCCACGACAGCCAGGCCCTCATCCCGCTGGTCCGCGGCATTGCGCCCATCCGCTCTCGCCGCGGCCCCCGGCGCCGACGACCCGCCAAGCTCCACGGCGACAAGGGCTACGACTATCCCCACCTACGGCGCTGGCTCTCCTTGCGGCAAATCACCCACCGCATCGCCCGCAAGGGCACCGAGTCCTCCCAGCACCTGGGCCGACACCGCTGGGTCGTCGAACGGACGGTGTCCTGGCTGTCCGGATGCCGCCGCCTTCACCGCCGCTACGAACGCAAGCCGGAACACTTCCTCGCCTTCACGGCCATCGCAGCAACCCTCATATGCCACCGCCGCATCACCAAATGAAATGGCGTCTAAGCCGGCAGTCCGACGCATCCATGCGTGAGCAGGCGGACATGATCACGCGGGAGGTGGGGCGCGGCCGCTGGTCTAGGAGCACACTGAGACTGAGGCCCCGCCCCGCATCCCCCCCAACGCGGCGGGGCCTTTCGCCGAGCCGTGCGGCACGATGGGAATCTGCCTTACGAGGGGCTCGCCATGGACCAACTGTCATTGCGCAGACGGCGAATACGTCGTATCGGGATAGCGTCAACGGCTCTCTTGATTCTGGGGTTGGTGCTAATCGGCGTGCTCATGTTGGTAGGCGCGGGCGACGACGCTCATCCGGGGCCTGGGTCCGGGGGTGAGGGTTCATCTCCTGAAGAGACTTCGAGTACAGCACTCGTGATCACCTCCGTGGTCAGCCTGGTCTCTTCGTTGGGAGGATTGTGTGGAGGTATCGCCGCGATCATCATGGCGGTGCGCACGCCGCGCCCCCATCCTCCACATCTTCTGCCTCACTCACCGCCATCTCCGCCCACGAGTGATCCACCCCCATTGGCGGGCGGATGAAGGGTGACAAGTCGACCACTGGCACGCTGAAGAAGCGCCTCCCCCTGGAACCGGGCCCCGCCGCGCGTCCCCCGACTTGGCGGGGCCTTCGCCGCCCCTCTGGACGCGTCGACTGCCCTTATGGAAGGTGTCCGAGTGGATGTTGTATTCGGGTGGATAGGTGTGTTGGCGGGCCCAGGCGGGTTAGCAACCAGCGTGGCCGGGCTCCGGCTGCAAAAGCAGGCTGGGCAAGACCTTCGAGCCCGAGAGCGCGCCCTCGTGGCGCGCGAGGCGTTCATCGCTCGCGCAGAAGCCTCTACGCACGCGTCGCTATTGCAGTTCGGACCAGTCAGGCGTGCTGTTCTTGACGGGCAATTCGTGAGCTGGACCGTTACCGTCACCAATACGAGCAACCAACCCTTCACCCGCGTGGCCATGGGGTACACCACTGGGCTGCTCCCGGACGGCTCCTGTGACTACCTTGCGCCGGGCGCCTCGGCATTGGGCACCCTGCCCGTTGAAGGCGGGCCTCCGGATATGAAGAAGGTCTACGTCGACGTCACTGACTCCGCGGCCCGACGCTGGCGCAGATGGGGCTCCGGCATTCTGCAGCCCGGCCAGCGGCTACCTGATGGCACCTTTTCATGGGGCCCAGCAGATGCGCCGGTGGTAACACCTCACGTTCCCCTGGGCTCGCCGTGGTCCTCTCCACCCGCCCGGTGTCGTTCCGGGACGCGCGTCATGTCGAGAGTGGGGCTGGCCCTCATCTCCGCTGCGGCGTTGGCGTGGTCTGTTGTGACGCTGATCCGTTAACTACGCCCGTAGTTGCATTCCGGTCGATCACCCTCCACACTGTGCCGCAGATCTGGCATGCCCGAAAACAATCAGCTCCCGCCACCACGCGAGACTCACACGGCATGATGGCTCCCTCCCGCTCAACACCCCTGGGGGGACCATGAACCACCGCACCACCACCGTCGGTCTGCTTCTCACCACAGCCCTCGCCCTCACCGCCTGCTCGTCGAGCGACGACAAAGCCGACGACAAGCCGAAGGCCAAGCCCAGCGCCGCCGCCTCGGAGCAGACGCAGAAGGACGACGTCGCGCGATCGGCCGGCTTGCCGCCGAAGCCCGACGCTGCCGAGCAGGCCAAGCTCATCCGCGCCTTGCAGGCCGCAGCACCCGACGTCGTGCGCTACGAGGACAAGGCCGTGAATGCCGCGCGCAACCAGTGCATGGCGATCAACAAGGATGGCCAGCGTCTCAACTGGCTGGCGTCGCAGCGCTTCACGTACAAGGACGTGAAGACGACGGAAGAGCAGGGCGCGAAGATCAACGACGTGCTCAAGGCGACGGGTTTCTGCAAGGTCTGACCCACGACGAGCCCGGCCGCGACCATACTGCGGCCGGGCCTTCGCACGCCCGCTGGAGGTGACCCCGTGGCCGTACGCCGGGACATGCACAAGGTCACCGACGAGGAACGCGCCGGGATCGCCCGCCTGCACGGCGAGGGCAAGGGGCGCAACGAAATCGCCCGTATGGTCGGCCGTGCCCAGCGCACCGTCAGCATCGTATGCGGTGAAGAGGGCCTCGTCTTCGACGTCACCATGACCGAGGAAGCCACTCGCCACCGCGTCGCTCAACTCGCCGACCGACGCGCCATGCTCGCCGAGGGAAGTCCCCGTGACGGTCGGGCTAGGCGAGGCCGTCACCGTCGCCGGGACGATCACTCTCGACGTGCGGGGTGGCAAGGTCGAGGACTTCCGCACCCCTACGCCGAGGCGCTGCGCGAGATCGCCGATGCCATCGAGCGGGTGTCTCTGGATGACGACGAGGACGGGTGGATGATGCCGCTCCCAGTATGGGCATCGCCTGGCCGCCCGTCCACCCGGCTGTGCGAGCCGACATGGCCGACTGGTCGACCTGGCTCGCCGCGAACCGAACCCCGACCGGCTCGCCTCCGCTAGCTCAACCGGCACCGCGACAACGCCCGCTTCGGGCCCGCGAACCGGCCGAGCCAGTACCGCGGGGGCGTCGTCGACCGCGTGAGCCGCTGATTCTGGGGCGAGCCGACACCGCTCGGCGAGAAGCGCTCCAACCTGTTGATGCCTCTCGCCCGGGACCTCGTCCGCACGTCCTCCGACCTCCTGAGCAGTCAGGGGGAGGGCTCAATTCCGCCCCCAGGTGGTAGCCCGTCCCCTGGCATCAGGACGGACGTACGGCCCCCGTGGAGGATGACCTCTGCGGGGGCCGTACGTCCGTTTCCCCTGAGAGCAGGGCGGGAGACAAGTGGGAGATGATCAAGGAGAGTGACTTCGGTTGCCCTCTATTACCCTCTGGTTCTTCCAGGAAAGGCTAGGGATGAGGGCGGAACAACCGCCCACCCCTCACCCCGCCGACTCCCCCGCATGCGGACTCAGCACACCCATGCCGACCAGCACGACCAGCACGATGCCGAGCAGGATCCGGTAGTAGACGAACGGCATGAAGCTCTTCGTGGTGATGAACTTCATGAACCAGGCGATGACCGCGTAGCCGACCACGAAGGCGATGATCGTGGCGAAGATCGTCGGGCCCCAGGAGACGTGGCCCTCGCCCGCGTCCTTCAGTTCGAAGGCGCCGGAGGCGAGGACGGCGGGGATGGCGAGGAGGAAGGAGTAGCGGGCCGCCGCCTCGCGGGTGTAGCCCATGAGGAGGCCGCCGCTGATGGTGGCGCCCGAGCGTGAGACGCCGGGGATCAGGGCCATCGCCTGGCAGACGCCGAAGATGAGACCGTCCTTGACGCCGAGTTCCTTGAGGCTCTTGCGCTCGCGTACGGCACGGTGTTTGCCGCCCGTCTCGTCGCGGGCCGCCAGGCGGTCGGCGATGCCGAGGACGATGCCCATCACGATCAGCGTGGTGGCGATCAGGCGCAGATCGCGGAACGGGCCCTCGATCTGGTCCTTGAACGTGACGCCGAGGACACCGATCGGGATCGAGCCGACGATGACCAGCCAGCCCATCTGCGCGTCGTGGTCCGAGCGCGGCACCTTGCCGAGGAGCGAGCCGAACCACGCCGACAGGATCCGCGCGATGTCCTTGCGGAAGTAGATCAGCACGGCGGTCTCGGTGCCGATCTGCGTGATCGCCGTGAACGCGGCACCGGGATCGTGCCAGCCGGCGAACGCCGCCGTCAGCCGCAGATGCGCGCTGGAGGAGATCGGGAGGAACTCGGTCAGTCCCTGGACGAGCCCGAGGATGAAGGATTCAAGCCAAGACATGAAAACTGCGCCGTCCAAGTACTGATCATCAGGCCGCGGATGCGGTCGAAGCGGTCATAGCGGGGCGTAGCTGAAAGGGCGAGGGAGGGTGAGGGGTGATCACGTCCCTCGTTGGGGGCAGCGTAGCGGTCCTGGGTTACGGGACGGTGGGAGGGCCGACCGGGGAGTGTGTGCGAGGGCTCGTCGGCGGGGCCGGCATGGGGCCTGTCGTCGTCCAGCCCGGGGTCTGCGGATGCGCGGTGAGGTCGTCGTGGTGGACCGCGTCGCCGCAGGCCGAGCACGTCACCACCGGAACCAGTTCATGGCCGCAGGCGTGTTCGAGCACCATCGGGCGCTCGCGGTCCCCGCGCAGGTGGCGGTCGCCCCAGGCCATCAGGGTCATCAGGACGGGCTCCAGTTCGAGACCGGCGGCCGTCGGCCGGTAGAGGAAGCGCTGCGGGCGTTCGCTGTACGTCACCTTCTCCAGGACGCCGGCTTCGACCAGGCGGCGCAGGCGCGTCGCGAGCACGTCGCGGGGTGCGCCGATGTTGCGTACCAGCTGGTCGAAGCGCTCGTTGCCGAGGCACACCTCCCGGAGCACGAGCAGGGAGTACTTCTCACCGACGAGGGCGAGGGCGTTGGCGATGGAGCAGGGGCGCGGATCCTTCATGCGGGCAGTCTAGGGCGCCAGCCGTAGAGGGTTTGTTTTTCCAACTCACTTGGCTATGGTGAGTTTGGATTTCCTACTCACTGGTAGCAGTTCAGTAGCAGTTCACTGGTAGTCGAAAGAGGCCCGCACCATGCGTGACGCCGTCATCGTCGAAGCCGTACGCACCCCCGTCGGCAAGGGCAAGCCCCAGGGCGCCCTCGCCGCCGTCCACCCCGTAGAACTCCTCGCCCACACCCTGCGCACCCTCGTCGAACGCGCCGGAATCGAACCGGCCCTGGTGGACGACGTGATCGGCGGCACCGTCGACCAGGTCGCCGAGCAGGCCATGAACACGACCCGTTACGCCGTCCTGTCGGCCGGCTATCCCGAGTCCGTGCCCGCGACCACCGTCGACCGGCAGTGCGGCTCGTCCCAGCAGGCCGTGCACTTCGCGGCCCAGGGCGTCATATCGGGCGCGTACGAGATGGCCGTCGCCTGCGGTGTGGAGTCGATGAGCCGCGTGCCCATGTGGTCGAACGTGCCCGAGGGGGCCGACCCGTTCGGGCCCGGCGTCGCCGAGCGCTACCCGGAGGGCCTCGTCCCGCAGGGCATCAGCGCCGAACTCATCGCCGCGAAGTGGTCCATCGGGCGCGAACGGATGGACGAGTTCGCGACGACCTCGCACCAGCGGGCCGCGCGCGCCTGGGACAGCGGTCTGTTCGACGCCGAGACCGCGCCGATCACGGGCCTCACGCGCGACGAGTCCGTACGCCCCACCACCACCCCCGAGATCCTCGCCGGCCTCAAGCCCGCCTACCACGACCCGCACTTCGGCGAGCGCTTCCCGCAGATCGACTGGTCCGTGACGGCGGGCAACGCCAGCCCCGTCAACGACGGTGCGTCCGCCGTTCTCATCACGACCAGCGAGAACGCCGCCCGGCTCGGCCTGCGCCCGCTCGCCAGGCTGCACAGCTTCGCCGTCACCGGTTCCGACCCGCTCCTCATGCTCACCGGCATCCTGCCCGCCACGGAGAAGGTGCTGCGCAGGGCCTCGCTGACCCTCGACGACATCGACCTCTTCGAAGTCAACGAGGCCTTCGCGAGCGTCGTCCTCGCCTGGCTGCAGGAGACCGGCGCCGACCCCGGGAAGGTCAACGTGCACGGCGGCGCCATCGCCCTCGGCCATCCGCTCGGGGCCAGCGGCACCCGGCTGATGACCACGCTCGTCCACGCGATGCGCGTACGCGGCGCACGGTACGCCCTGCAGACCATGTGCGAGGCGGGCGGACTCGCCAACGCGACGATCCTGGAAGCGCTGTAACGCGACAACAGAGGTGAGGGACGACCGCGGCGGGCTCAGCGGTCGCGGAAGTGGTGGCGCTTGCACCACGCCACCACCGCTCCGCCCAGACCCGTCACCGCGATGAACCCCATCGCGATCAGGAAGACGGGCGACGTCGGCGTCGACGCGCGGGCGCCCGCGATGACGTAGGCCGCCGTGTTGGGGATCGAGCCCAGGCCCGTGGCGAGCAGGAACGGCAGCCAGCCCATGCGGGACACCGCGGCGCAGTAGTTGGCGGCGGCGAACGGCACGCCGGGGAACAGCCGCACGGCCAGCATCGACCGGAACCCGTGCCGGCTGAGCTGGCCGTCGGCCGCCTTCAGCCAGCGGCCGCGCAGCAGCGGACGCAGCGCGTCCTGGCCGAGCATCCGGCCGAGCCCGAAGGCGATCCCGGCACCGAAGACCGTGCCGGCGATCGCCGCGCCCAGCCCCGCCTGTGAGCCGAAGAGCGCGCCCGCCGCCAGATTGAGCAGCGGCCGCGGCACGAACGCGGCGGTGCACGCCCCGTACGCCACGGCGAACAGGGCCACCGCCGTGGCGCCGCCCAACTGCGCGGGCCAGCCGTCGGAGAGGAGGCGCTGCGGCTCGAAGAGGAGCACGCACGTGGCCGCCGCGGCCAGCAGCGCCACCAGCAAGGACAGCCGCGACCACGGCGAGAGCAGCACTCTGGCGCAGCGCACGGCGAGGCCCTGCGGGCGGGCGGTGACGGTCTCGGACATCCCGGAAGCGTAACCGGCGCATGTGTCTGATCGCCGTATGGTGCGTCTCATGAGCGTCACAGTCCCGGAAACGCCTCCGCGAAGTGAGCTGGCCGACACGGTCCTCGAACGGTTCGTCACGACCTACCGGGCAGCGGCCGATCCGGAGCGGGCCGCGCAGATGAGGGCGTACATGAAGGACGTCGCCCCCTTCCTCGGACTGGCCTCGCCGGTGCGCCGCGAACTGTCCCGCGCCGTCCTCGCCGGCACCCCGCGCCCCGACGAGACCGACTGCACGGCGATCGCGCTGCGCTGCTGGGAGCTGCCCGAGCGCGAGTACGCCTACTTCGCCGTCGACTACCTGCGCCGCCACGTGCGGCGCTGCTCCTCCGGCTTCCTGCCCGTCGCCCGGCACCTCGTCACGACGCACTCCTGGTGGGACACGGTCGACCTGCTCGCCGCGCACGTCGTCGGCGGGCTGATCACGGCCGACCCGACGCTGCGGAACGCCATGGACGAGTGGATCGAGGACGAGGACCTGTGGGTGGCCCGCACCGCCCTTCTCCATCAGCTCCGGTACAAGTCGGCCACCGACGCGGAGCGCCTCTTCGCGTACTGCGTACGTCAGTCCGGGCATCCCGACTTCTTCATCCGCAAGGCCGTCGGCTGGTGCCTCAGGGAGTACGCCAAGACCGCCCCGGAGGCCGTACGCGCCTTCGTGGAGCGGGAACGATGGAGGCTGGCGCCACTGTCGGTGCGGGAGGCCCTGAAGAACCTCTGAACTCGTCCTTCCGAGCGTGCCGTTCACGCGAAAACCATTCGACGTGCGCGTCTCCTTCGGTGAGGATCAGGCACATGTTCCGGTACGCCTTCCTCGCAGCCACGCCCGCAGTCGCGGGCGCTGCGAAGGCTGCCGTTCCCGCACTCGTCGCCTTCGTCGCGCCCGCCGCCTTCGACGGCACCCGAAGCTGACCCTCCCCGGACATTCCGGCGGACCCCGCAGGGGGAGGGTCGGTCAGGCCCCCGGGGTCCCCGTCCCGACCGCGCGCACGCACGCCGCGGGACCGGGAGAACAGCTTCGAGTTCCGGAGAAGGAACCACCATGTCCAAGACCGCCTACGTCCGCACGAAGCCGCACCTGAACATCGGCACCATGGGCCACGTCGACCACGGCAAGACCACGCTGACCGCCGCCATCACCAAGGTCCTGAGCGAGCGCGGTACCGGTGGCAGCACGCAGTACGTCTCCTTCGACCGCATCGACCGCGCGCCGGAGGAGGCGCAGCGCGGCATCACCATCAACATCGCGCACGTCGAGTACGAGACCGACACCAGGCACTACGCGCACGTGGACATGCCGGGCCACGCGGACTACATCAAGAACATGGTCACCGGCGCGGCGCAGCTGGACGGGGCGATCCTCGTCGTGTCGGCGCTCGACGGGATCATGCCGCAGACCGCCGAGCACGTGCTGCTCGCCCGGCAGGTCGGCGTCGACCACATCGTCGTCGCCCTCAACAAGGCCGATGTCGGGGACGAGGAGCTCACCGACCTCGTCGAGCTCGAAGTCCGCGACCTGCTCTCCGCGCACGGATACCGAGGGGACGCGGTCCCCGTCGTACGGGTCTCGGGGCTCGGGGCGCTGGAGGGCGACCCGCGGTGGACGGCCTCGATCGAGGCGCTGCTGGACGCCGTGGACACGTATGTGCCGATGCCCGAGCGCTATCTCGACGCGCCGTTCCTGCTGTCCGTCGAGAACGTGCTGACCATCACCGGGCGCGGCACCGTCGTCACCGGCGCCGTGGAGCGCGGCACCGTCCGCCTCGGGGACCGCGTGGAGGTGCTCGGCGCGGACACGGAGACGGTCGTCACCGGCCTGGAGACCTTCGGCAAGCCGATGGAGGAGGCGCAGGCGGGTGACAACGTGGCGCTGCTGCTGCGCGGTCTGCCGCGTGACGCCGTACGACGCGGTCATGTGGTCGCGGCGCCCGGCAGCGTCACGCCGCGGCGGCGCTTCACCGCGCAGGTGTACGTCCTGTCGGCGCGCGAGGGCGGCCGTACGACGCCGATCGCCACCGGGTACCGGCCGCAGTTCTACATCCGCACCGCGGACGTGGTCGGCGACGTCGACCTCGGCGAGGCCGCCGTGGCCCGCCCCGGCGACACCGTCACGATGACGGTCGAGCTGGGCCGCGACGTACCGCTGGAGACGGGCCTCGGCTTCGCGATCCGTGAGGGCGGCCGCACGGTCGGCGCGGGCACGGTCACCGGAGTCGCGTGAGCGGAACCGGGTGAGCGGAGTCGGCCTTCGCGGCTCGTCGGCGCGGCTCATCGGCTGAATCAGCGTCTCCGGGCGTGTCCAGGAGGAGGGTGCGGCGTTGATCTCGCGGGTGCCCACACAGAGTGCTGCTCCGGCCGCGCGACACGGCCAGGCGCCCGCAAGCTGAACGAATCATCAAGGAGAACCACCATGAAGAAGACGATGAGTGTGGTGCTGGGCACCGGTGCCCTCGTGATGGGCGCCGCCGGTATGGCGACCGCCGACGCCGGCGCCCAGGGCGCGGCCGTCAACAACCCCGGCGTCATCTCCGGCAACACCCTCCAGGTGCCGGTGCACATCCCGATCAACGCGTGCGGCAACACCGTCGACATCATCGGCCTGCTGAACCCGACCTTCGGCAACAAGTGCGTCAACGACTGATCGGACGCACCTGCCCGCGGTGACCACAGGGGAACCCTTGCGGCACCGCGGGCCGAACGAAGCGAGCGCGTCACCGACCTTCCCTATCGGTGACGCGCTCGTCCGCGTTGAGCGCGAGCCCGCCCCGGGTCGCGGGTTCGTTGCGGAAGGGCTGCTCCTTCACGACTGCTCCTTCATGGCTGCTCCTTCACGTCTCCCGTGAAGATCGCCGTCTCCGTCTCCATGTCCGGCGACACCTCGATCTGGATGGTGTCCTCCGTCTTCGGCATCTCGCAGGCCCACGTCACCGTGATGGACCGGCCCGCCAGGAGCCGCGTGTCGGGTCCGCCGTTCAGGCCCCGCTCCGCGCATCGAGTGCGACGGCGATCACGTCGCGCAGGTGTGCGGTAGCTGACAGTTCCGAATGTCGTACCCATCGCCTAGGCTGATGCCATGCCCTTAACCCCTCCTCCCCATGGTTCCGCGCGGTCTTCCGCCGAACTGAACGAGCGGATCCGTGGCCTGTGGCTGCGCGCCGGCGGTCGGCTCTCCGCCGAACAGCGCAGGGAGTACGAGCAGTTGGTGACGGAGTGGGCCGCCGCGGTCCGCGAGGAGATGGTGAAGGCCGCGTAATGAGGAGAGGGTGAAGACCGCGTAGGTGAAGCCGTCCGCCCCGCGCCGCCGCGGCGGACAGGGACTCGCGGACCAGGGCTCCGCCCACATCGATCAGCACGCCCCCTTGGCTCGGCACCTCGCGTGCCCAACACTGAGCCGATGACGCAGCGCGTGGAACTCGCCGCCGTGATCGACCGGTTGGCCGTCGATGCCCTCATCACCGAGTACGCGGTGACCGTTGACGACGGCGACTGGGACGCCTACCGACAGCTGTTCGCCCCGGGCGGGCGCGCCGACTACCGCTCCGCGGGCGGCATCGAAGGAGAAGCCGACGAGATCGCCACCTGGCTGGCGGAGACGATGCGGATGTTCCCCATGCGCCAGCATCTGATCACCAACCGCAAGCTGGAGTTCGGCACGCTCGACCAGGACGTCGGCGACACCGCCCACGTACAGGCCGACTATGTGAATCCCATGCGGTTCGTGGAGCGCGCCGACCCGGCACCGCGCTCGGAGCCGTCGACCGCCCCATTGCCCGCCCCGTCCACCGCCCCGGACTTCGTCTGCGGCGGCCGCTACGGCTTCGCGCTCCTGCGTACGCCCAGTGGGTGGCGGTTGCGCCAAGTGGTCGTCACGGAGAAGTGGCGCCAGGTGGGGGGCGCGCGGGAGCGGTCCGAGCGGCGGGCGGCGGCCTCCGACACGTGACCTCCGCTCGACCTTCCCTCAAGGCCCGCCCGGAGGTCCTGACCATCCATCCCTGGCCCACTGTCCTAGATCGTCTTTGGCGAGCACACTGATGGGTACGTGAGTACGACCGGCGTCGGGGGGCGAGGGAGGCACTGCATGGACCAGTTCGGCGACGGCCCGCGGGAGCGGCTCAGGCCGCGTGTCGCGCGAATGCTCGCGTCGCGCTGGTGGCGCGGCGCCCTCGCCGTCACGGCCGGGGCGCTGCCCGCACTGGCGTTCCCCGCACCGTCGCTGTGGTGGTTCGCGTACGTCGCGCTCGTGCCCTGGATGCTGCTGGCCAGGTCGGCCCCGACCGCCCGGCGGGCCGCGCTCGACGGCTGGCTCGGCGGCCTCGGCTTCATGATCGCCGTGCACCACTGGCTGCTGCCGAGCCTGCACGTCTTCACGATGGTCATCGCCGCGCTGCTCGGCCTGCTGTGGGCTCCCTGGGGCTGGCTGGTGCGCCGGTTCCTCGGCGGAGTACCGACGTCCGGACGTGCCGCGGCCGCACTCGTCGTGCTGCCCTCGGGCTGGCTGATGGTCGAACTGGTCCGGTCCTGGGAGGGCTTGGGCGGGCCGTGGGGCCTGCTCGGCTCCAGTCAGTGGCAGGTGACACCCGCGCTACGGCTCGCCTCGGTGGGCGGGGTGTGGCTGATCAGCGCGTTCGTCGTGGCGCTGAACACGGGGTTCGCGCTCTTGGCCGTCGCCGCGGCGGCGCGCAGGTCGTCTCCGCCTGCTTCTTTCGCTTCGGCTGTGTCATCTGCATCGGCTGTGTCGTCTGCGTCGGCTGCCTCGGCTGCTGGTGCACCGGATTCGTACGTACCCGTCCCCCGTACGTCGACTGCGCGGACGTCGCCCTCACGTACCTCCGTCGCGCCTGCGTCCTCCACCCCGGCCGCCCCCACCGCCCCCGTCGTCCCCGCCCTCGCCGGTCTCCTCGCCGTCGCCACCGCCACCTCCGCCGCCTGGGCCTGGGCGCCCCGGCCCGAGCCCGCCGGGCACGTCCGCGTCGCCGTCGTGCAGCCGGGCATCATAGAAGACGGCATCGCCAGCGCCGACAAGCGGCTGGCCCGCGAGGAGGCGCTGACCCGGACGCTGGTGGGCCGGGACCCGGACCTCGTCGTCTGGGGCGAGAGCAGCGTCGGCTACGACCTGGCCGACCGGCCGGACGTCGCGCGCCGGATCACCGCGCTCTCCCGCGAGGTCGGCGCGGACATCATGGTGAACGTCGACGCCCGCCGCTCCGACCGGCCCGGCATATTCAAGAGTTCCGTCCTGGTGGGCCCGGACGGGCCGACCGGCGACCGCTACGACAAGATGCGGCTCGTGCCCTTCGGCGAGTACATCCCGGCGCGGTCCCTGCTCGGCTGGGCGACGTCCGTCGGCAAGGCCGCGGGCGAGGACCGCAGGCGCGGCGACCGGCAGGTGGTGATGGACACCGGACGCGCCACCGAAGCCGGACACAGCCTGCGCGTCGGTCCTCTCGTCTGCTTCGAGTCGGCGTTCCCCGACATGAGCCGTCGGCTCACCCGTGACGGCGCGCAACTGCTGCTCGCCCAGTCCGCCACGTCGTCGTTCCAGTCCAGTTGGGCGCCCGCCCAGCACGCGTCGCTCGCGGCGGTGCGGGCCGCCGAGACCGGCCGCCCCATGGTGCACGCCACGCTCACCGGCGTCTCCGCGGTCCACGCCCCGGACGGTTCGCGCGTCGGCAGCCCGCTCGGCACGTCGGCGAGCGCCGCGGCGGTGTACGACGTACCGCTGGGCGAGGGCGAAACGGCCTACGTCAAGTGGGGCGACTGGCCCGTGCACGCCGCGCTCGCCGTGCTCGCGGCGCTGGCCGCGGCCGAGGGACTGCGCGCCGTCAGGCGGCCTGCTCCACAGCGGCACGGACCACGCGCTCGCACAGTTCATGGGTCGCCAGTGCGTCCCGGGCGCTGAGCACCTTGCCCTCGCGCACGGCGTCGAGGAAGGCGAGCACCACCTGTTCGATGCCACGCTGGCGGGCCACCGACACCCAGTCGCCGCGCCGCCGCACGCTGGGCTGGCCCTTGTGGTCGACGATCTCGGCGAGGTTGATCACCTGCCGCTTGGCGTCCTGCCCGGAGACCTCCAGGATCTCCTCCGAGGAGCCGCTGAGCCGGTTCATCATGCCGATCGCGACGAACCCGTCGCCGGCCAGCTGCACCACCACGTGGTGCATGAGCCCGTCCTCGACGCGGGAGCGCACCGTGACGTCGTCGACCGGGCCCGGCGCCAGGAAGCGCAGGGTGTCCACGACGTGGATGAAGTCGTCGAGCACGAGCGTGCGCGGGTCCTCGGGCAGGCCCACGCGGTTCTTCTGCAGCAGGATCACCTCGCGCGGGTGCTCGACACACTGCGCGTAACCGGGTGCGTAACGGCGGTTGAAGCCGACGGCGAGGCTCACCCCGCGCTCCTCGGCGAGGCGCACGAGGCGCTCGGAGTCGGCGAGTTCGTACGCGATGGGCTTGTCCACGTAGGTCGGCACGCCCGCTTCGACGAGGCGGGCCACGATCTCCGGGTGCACGGCGGTCGGCGCGTGCACGAAGGCGGCGTCGAGGCCCTGGGCGAGCAGGGCGTCCAGATCGGTGTGGCGGCGGGATTCCGGGATGTGGTGGACGTCGGCGACCCGGGCGAGGGTGGCGGGCGTACGCGTCTGCAGGTGCAGTTCGACCCCGGGCTGGGTGGTGAGGACCGGCAGGTACGCCTTCTGGGCGATGTCGCCGAGTCCGATGCAGCCGATCTTCACCACTGTCTCCCTACCGACCACTGCCACTGTCGCTCTCACTGCCACTGGCCCGGTCTACCGCTGTGCTGGCTCGCGAACCGCCGCCTCCGTGCTCCGCCCGGGGGTCGCGGTCGTCGTTCCCGCAGCATACGGGGCCTGCGGGCGACACCAGTCGGCGATGGGGGAGAAGCCGAGCGGGACGAGGGCGGAATGAAGGCGGCATGAGGTGGGGGCCGAGCCGCGCCGCCGTCGAGATGAGGGTGTCTCGATGGCCTGGTTGCCGCCCCGCCCGAGGCTCGGTGCTCGATGTCATCGCGTGCGCCGCGTCGCCGACGCGGCCGTGGTGGTCTGCGGCGAGCGGCGTCGCGCTCGTCAGGTGTCGTGCGTCGTCGCGCAGGGTGTCCTCGTCACCGACGCGGCGATCAGGCCGGGGGGCGAGTCGTGCACTGTGAGAGGTGGCCCCCTCCCCCTTTATCCCGCCCCTCCGTCACCCGTACAGGGCAACCTCGCGAATTTCACTCCCAACGTGCGCCGGGCGCACCATGGTTGTGCGGGTGCCTCGACCGACGACCACTGCCGCCGCCGCGATCCTCGTCTCCGTCGCCGTCTCGGCCGCCGTCTCCGGCTGCGTGAGCGTCGAGCAGCCCCCGGAACCCGCCCCCTCCGCGGTCACCGGCCCGCCGCCCGCGGCCCGCACCGACGGGACGAACCGGCCGCACCTCGTGCAGGCCCCGGCCCGGGAGGCACTGCAGCGCATGGGCCCGCCCCGGCGCCCCTCCCCCCGGCAGACCGAAGCCGGAACCCAGCGTCCCGGCCCGCCCCACAGCCACGACCGCCCGACACCAGCCGCACCCCCGCCCCCACCCGCAGCGCCAGTGCGCAAACCTGCCCCCGCGCGGCCCGACGCGCGAGCCCCCCGGCCCGCCCCGCCCAAGGCCCCCGCCGCAGGACGGGGCACGGACGTCTGCGCACTCGGCGAGGCGTACGGCAACTGGGACCCGGACAGCCCGCAAGCCGTCATCTGCCGTAACACGTACGGCCGTTGACCCCGAGAGGCGCGCCCCCTACTGCCCCCCTCGTCCCCCTACCGCCTTCCCTCCCCCTTCTCACTCCCTACTCCTCCTCGCTCCCCTCCCCCACCTCACCCTCCAGACGGGTGATGGCCTCCTTGATGCCTCTGCCGTAGCCGTCGTCCTCCAGCGCGCCCACCGCGCCCCGCGCTCGGCGCAGATGGCTGCGGGCCGCTTCCGGGCGGCCCAGCTTCACGTAGTCCGCGGCGAGGTTCAGGTGCAGGGAGGGGTAGAACCCGCGCACCGCCAGCGACTGGTGGTGTTCGCTCAGCCGCTCGTCGGTGAGCTCGTGCGCCGCCGACAACGCCCGGAGGTCCCAGGCCAGTTCGTCCGAAGGGTCGGCCTGCGTGTCCGCCATGTAGTGCGCGAGCGTGCAGCGGTGCAGCGGGTCGCCGGTCTCGCCGATCTCCCCCCAGAGGCCGAGGAAGCGGTCCTGTGCCTCCTCACGGTCGCCGCCGTGATGCAGCATGACCGCCTGCCCGATCCGCGTCATCATCGCGTCTTCCGCCGTGTGCTCCTGCTGCTCCGTCAACGGATCCTCCGTGGTCGTGCCGGCCTTCCGCCCCCATCCCTGACGACGCTAGCGGCCACCACTGACAATCGCGGTCAGGCACGTTCGGACAGGGGGTGCTCACGCGTACCGCTGGGCCAGCCCGGTGACGCTCCTTGCCGCCTCGGCGCGGAGCCCGGGCCGGCTCAGGCGGCCCGAGCGCCTCGGCGTCCGCCGCGCCCGTGCCCTCCACGGCCAGGACCCGCCACGGGCTGACGTCAGCCTATGTCCGGGATCCGCCAGTCGATCGGCTCGTGGCCCTGCGCGGCGACCGCTTCGTCGATCTGTGTGAAGGGGTGCGAGCCGAAGAACCTCTTCGCGGAGAGCGGCGAGGGGTGTGCGCCCTTCACGACGACGTGCCGCTCCTCGTCGATGAGCGGCAGCTTCTTCTGGGCGTAGTTCCCCCAGAGGACGAAGACGGCGGGGTCGGGGCGGTCGGCCACCGCCCGGATCACCGCGTCCGTGAACTTCTCCCAGCCCTTGCCCTTGTGGGAATTGGCCTCACCGGCGCGGACCGTCAGGACCGCGTTCAGCAGGAGGACGCCCTGCTGGGCCCACGGCATCAGATAGCCGTTGTCCGGCACGGGGTGGCCGAGCTCCTCCTTCATCTCCTTGTAGATGTTCCGCAGCGAGGGCGGGGTCTTCACGCCGGGGCGCACGGAGAAGCACAGGCCGTGCCCCTGCCCCTCGCCGTGATACGGGTCCTGGCCGAGGATCAGGACCTTCACCCGGTCGTACGGAGTCGCGTCCAGGGCGGCGAAGACCTCCTCGCGCGGAGGGTAGACGGGGCCCTTCGCCCGCTCCTGCTCGACGAACTCGGTGAGCTCTTTGAAGTAGGGCTTCTGGAGCTCCTCGCCGAGGACTCCGCGCCAGGACGCGGGCAGCATGGCGATGTCGGTCACGTCAACAACCTCCGGTGTGCGGTCACTTCTCACCACAGAACCTACCGGCGACCACTGACAACCGACCGCCCCGGCCGGCCGACGCACCCGCTGACGCCCCCGCCGACGACTGCCGCCCCGCCCCCGCTACCAGCTCGTCTTGCGCTGCAGCTCCCACATCATCATGATCGCCGAGGGGTCGAGGGCGCGCTCGCCGCCCGCGATCTCCTCGCTGGAGATGATGTACTGCTTGCCCTGCCACAGCGGCAGCAGCCTGACGTCGTCGACGAGAATCTCCTGGGCCCGCTCGAACTCGTCGATCACCGCGCCGCGGTCGGCCTCCCTGCGCTGGCGCGGCAGCACCTCGTCGGTGATCTCCTTCGAGGGGTAGGGCGTGTTGAGCACGTTCTTGGGGCCGATGAACGGCGCGATGAAGTTGTCCGCGTCGGGGAAGTCGGGGAACCAGCCGCGTCCGAAGACCGGGTACTCGCCCTTGCTGTACCCCTCCTGGAACTCGGTCCAGGGACGGCTCTTCAGTGTGATCCTGAACAGGCCGGAGGCCTCCAGCTGCCGCTTGAGCTCGGTGAACTCCGGCTCGGTCGCCGAGCCGTAGCGGTCGGTGGTGTACCAGAGGGTGAGCGGCACCGGCTGGTGGATGCCGGCGTCGGTCAGAATCTTCCTGGCCTTGGCCGCGCTGGGGTTTCCGTAGTCGTCGAAGAACCCGGTGGCGTGGCCCGTGAGGCCCCTGGGAACCATGGAGTACAGCGGTTCGACGGTGTCCTTGTAGATCTTGTGGGCGATGGCCCCGCGGTCGACGAGCTGCGCGAAGGCCTGCCGGACCGGGAGCTTCCGCGCCCACGGGTCCCTGGTGTTGAACACCAGGTAGCGGATCTCGGTGCCCGAGCCCTCGACGAGCTCGATGTCCTGCTCGCGTCTGCCCCTGCCCTGCATGGCGACGATGTCCTCGGCGGCCAGGCCTCGGAACGTCACGTCGATCTGCTTGTCCTTGAGGGCGTCGACCATGGCCGACGACTTCTTGAAGTAGCGGATGGTCACGGCGTCGTTCTTGACGTCGGCCGCGCCCTTGTAGTGGTCGTTCTTGACCAGCTCGGCCTTCTGGTTCGGAGCGTACGACTCCAGGGTGTACGGCCCGGAGCCGGTGATCTCGTTGCCCTCGCGGAGCTTGTCCGCCGGGTACTCGGCGGGGTCGACGATCGACATGGCCGGTGTCGCGAGCACGAACGGGAAGGTCGCGTCCGCCTTCTTGAGCCGGAAGATGACGGTCCGGTCCCCCTTCGTCTCGACCTTGTCGAGCGAGCCGAGCAGTCCGGTGGGGCCGCCCTTGACGCCGATGGTGCGCATGCGGTCGAAGGAGTACTTCACGGCCGCCGCGTCCAGCTTGTCGCCGTCGGAGAACTGCAGGCCCTCGCGCAGCTCACAGGTGAAGACCGTGTTGGAGGCGTCGCTGAACCCGCAGGACTCCGCGGCGTCCGGCTCGGGCTCGGTGGCCCCCGAGGGGAAGCTCAGCAGCGTCTGGAAAACGTTTCTGTAGAGCTCCCAGGAGCTGTCCCATGCCTTCGCGGGATCCAGGGTGCTCGGCGCGCTCATCGTGCCGACGGTGATCCGCTCCTCGTCGTCCGACCCCTCGGACGAGAACACCCCACAACCGGCGAGCAGGGATATGGACGCGATCGCCGCCGCCGGGCGCAGACCCCGGGTCCGCTTGGCAGGGGGGACTTCACTGAACACGCGCACGCTCCTCGATCGGCCATGCCATGGGATCGGGAGACAATATCGCAGTGCCCCGCCGGGCCAAGTCTCGGCGCCGACAGGGCACTTGATGCGCGTGTACGTCACTGAAAGCGATGCACTCACCCGGTGTGCGGCCTTCGTCAGCCGACGCCCGCATTGAGGAAGATGCCGCCATCGACCACCAGTGTCTGGCCCGTGATCCAGTCGGACTGGGCGGACGTGAGGAACGCGGCCGCGCCCCCGATGTCCTCCGGCACCCCGAGTCTGCCGAGCGGATAGGAGGCGGCCGCCTCCGCCTCGCGGCCCTCGTACAGCGCCTGGGCGAACTTGGTCTTGACGACCGCGGGCGCGATGGAGTTCACGCGCACCTTCGGCGCGAACTCGTGTGCCAGTTGCAGGGTGAGGTTGACCATGGCGGCCTTGCTCATCCCGTACGCGCCGATGAACGGCGAGGCGGAGACTCCGGCGACGGAGGCGATGTTCACGATCGCGCCGCCGTTCTCGCCCTGCCAGGCCTTCCAGGTCTGCTGGGCGAAGCCGAGCGCCGAGATGACGTTGGTCTCGAACACCTTGCGCGCCACGTTCAGGTCGAGCTCGGCGATCGGTCCGAAGACCGGGTTCGTTCCCGCGTTGTTGATCAGGAAGTCGACGCGGCCGAACGCCTCCATCGCGCGCTCGACGGCGACCGCCTGGTGCGCCTCGTCGTGGGCCTTGCCCGCGACGCCGATGACCCGGTCGGAGCCGAGCTTCTCGACGGCCTCCTTGAGGGCGTCCTCATTGCGTCCGGTGATGCAGACCCGGTCGCCGCGGGCGACCAGCGCCTCCGCGATGCCGTATCCGATGCCGCGGCTCGCACCCGTGACGAGCGCGGCCTTCCCGCTGTCCTGCACAGCCATGATCCCTGCCTTCCAGCTTCCGGGTCAGTTGAGCGGGCCGCCGGCGACGTACATGACCTGCCCGGAGACGAAGCCCGCGGCGTCGCCCGTGAAGAAGGCGATGGCGTTGGCGATGTCCTCGGGGCGGCCGACGCGCTGGACCGGGATCTGGGTGGCGGCCGCGGCCTGGAACTCCTCGAAGCCCATGCCGACGCGGTCCGCGGTGGCCTTCGTCATCTCGGTGACGATGAAGCCGGGGGCGACGGAGTTGGCGGTGACGCCGAACTTGCCGAGCTCCTTGGCGAGGGTCTTGGTGAAGCCCTGGAGTCCGGCCTTGGCCGCGGCGTAGTTGACCTGGCCGCGGTTGCCGAGCGCGGAGGACGAGGAGAGGTTGACGATGCGGCCGAAGCCCGCGTCCACCATGTGCTTCTGGCAGGCCTTCGACATCAGGAACGCGCCGCGCAGGTGCACGTTCATGACCGTGTCCCAGTCGCTCGCGCTCATCTTGAAGAGGAGGTTGTCGCGGAGCACGCCGGCGTTGTTGACGAGGATCGTCGGTGCGCCGAGCTCGTCGGCGATGCGGGCGACGGCGGCCTCGACCTGGGCCTCGTCGGACACGTCGCAGCCGACGGCGAGCGCCCTGCCACCGGCCGCGGTGATCTGCGCGACGGTGTCCTTGCAGGCGGCCTCGTCGAGGTCGATGACGGCCACGGCGCGGCCCTCGGCGGCAAGCCGTACGGCGGTCGCCGCGCCGATGCCTCGCGCGGCACCGGTCACGACAGCGACGCGCTGCTCAGTGGTGGACATGCTGGTTCTCCTCGCCCTTGGGATGCGGCTCTACGGGTGTGGCTCTACGGGGTGCGGCTCCACGGTACGCCCGGATGGTGAGCGACCGCTTAGTACCCTCAGCTGGACGAGACGCTAGAAGCCCTGGCACCGGGTGTCAACGGCAACCAGGAGAGCCGTGCCGCTTTACCTCACCAACAGGTCGAGGAGACGGTTCACCTCGGCCTCGGGATCCGCCGTCAGGCCGGTGTGCACCGGCCCCGGCTGGACCACCGTGGAGCGGGGCGCGATCAGCCACCGGAAGCGCCGTCCCGCGTCGTCGCCCTCGGCCTGCCCCGCGGCCGCGCCGCCCCGGCAGACCCGCTCGACGGCGCCGAGCGAGGCCCTGATCCCGGCCACGTCCGCCGCCGGGTCCAGGGCGAGGAGCTTGGCCTCGTCCAGGTGCGTGCGGGCGGCCACGAAGGACTTGGCGCGGCAGTAGACCAGGACCCCCGCGTTGAACTGCTCACCGCGCTCCACGCGCGGCACGACGCGCACCAGCGCGTACTCGAAGACGTCCCGTGCGGGCACGTTCTGCTCGGTCACTTGATGGCGCCCTTCGGCTTCGGCCCGGTCACCGGCAGGGTGACCCGCTCGTGGATGGTCCCGGCACGCGGCAGCAGAGCGGCCACGTACGCCCGGCGGACGGCGTCCGCGCTGTCGAAGCCCGGCTCGTCCGTCAGCCACTCCTCGGGCACCCGGGCCACGACGTCGGTGAGCAGTTCCTCGGTGACGAGGGGGGCGAGCTCGACGGCGGCCGCCGCCACGTCGGGCCCGAAGGGGGCGAGGACGTGGTCCGAGGCGTCGTACGGCTTCGCGGCGGCGGTCTCCGCGGTGCGCCAGTTGTGGTGCCAGATCATGCTGGCCCCGTGGTCGATGAGCCACAGGTCGCCCTGCCACAGGAGCAGATTCGGATTGCGCCAGGACCGGTCCACGTTGTTGATCAGGGCGTCGAACCAGACGACGCGGCCCGCCTCGACGGGGTCCACGTCGTGGGCGAGCGGGTCGAAGCCGAGGGCGCCCGACAGGAACTCCATGCCGAGGTTGAGCCCGCCGCTCGCCTTGAGCAGATCCTGCACCCGTTCGTCGGGTTCGCCGAGGCCGAGGACCGGGTCGAGCCGGATCCCGACGAGCCGCGGCATCCGCAGACCGAGCCCGCGGGCGAGCTCACCGCAGATCACCTCGGCGACGAGCGTCTTGCGCCCCTGTCCCGCGCCGGTGAACTTGATGACGTACGTTCCGTAGGCGCCGTGGTCGTCGGCCTCGACGACCCCGGGCAGCGAGCCACCCTCCCGTAGGGGCGTGACATACCGGACCGCGGTGACTTCGCTGAGCATTGCCCCAGGTTACTGCCGCTCCGACGCTGTTCGATCACGTGGCTGACGAAATCCTTGAGCGTTTGAACACGAGGGCCCGCGGCTCCGTACCACCCGGCATGAGGACTTCACTGCCAGGTACGACGACTTCCGAAGAGACCGGCTCCGCGCCCTGCCGCCGCACGGTCGTGGCCACCATCGGCGCCGCGGGCATCGCCGCCGCCCTCACCGCCTGCGGAGCCGGTGACGACAAGAGTTCCTCCGAAGCCGCGGACGTGCAGGAGCCGGAGGGCGGTGGTGACGGTGGCGCGGGGGCGGGTGGAGCCGTGCTGGCCAAGACGTCGGACATCCCCGTGGGCGGCGGCAAGATCTTCAAGGATGAGCAGATCGTGGTCACCCAGCCCACGGAGGGCGAGTTCAAGGCGTTCTCCAACCGCTGCACCCATAAGCAGTGTCCGGTGACGAGCGTCGAGGGCGGCACCGTCAACTGCCCTTGCCATGGAAGCAAGTTCGACATCGCGGACGGCAGCGTGCGGGGCGGCCCGGCGCCCAAGCCTCTGCCGGCGGCCGAGATCACCGTGGCGGGCGACTCGATCAAGCTGGTCTAGCCGGCGCGGCCCGGCCGCTTCCAGGCGCCGAGCACGTCCTGTGTGGTGGTGACGGTGGCGACGAGTGCGAGGGTGTGGCGGATCATGGCGGGTGTGTAGTCGGCGGGGACGCCGACGATGGCGTCGGCGGGCACGACGGCGGTGTAGCCGAGATTCACGGCGTCGAACACGGCGTTCGGTATCGCGACGTTGGCCGAGACGCCGGTGACCAGCAGCGTGCGGCAGCCGAGGTTGCGCAGCAGGGGGTCCACGTCGGTGCCCGCGATGGGTGACAGGCCGTGCAGGCGTCGAACGACGAAATCCTCGTCGGCCACTTCGATGGGTGGCGCGATCCGTACGGTCGCGGTGCCCGAGAGCTGCTGTACGGGCAGCCGCCCGGCGGCCCGGAACAGCCGGGCGTTGTGGCTGGCCCCGCGCCCGTCGGGCCGCCGTTCGGCAACCGCGTGCAGGACCTGCACCCCGCTCCGGTGCGCCGCGGCCACCAGCCGGGCGACATTGGCAAGCGCGCCCGACTTCCGCGCCTCCGCGGCGAGTTCGGGCAGGGCGCTCTCGGTACCGACGACGCCCTGCTGGCACTCGACGGTCAGCAGGGCCGTGGTGGCGGGGTCGAGGAGTTCCCTCAGCTGTTCGTACGACGGCATGGCTTCCCCTTGTCGCGGACGTCGCGCGAGGCTAACGGCCATTGCGTCACGAAGGAAGAGCCCGCATTCTTTCCTGACGTGCGGTCAGAAGACCGTGGAACGCATGCGACTGGAGGACAGATGGCCGTCACGCAGCGCCGGGGTCGCAGGATCATGATGACGCCGGACGAGGTCGACGCGTTCCTCGCCACGGAGCGCACCTGCCGGGTGGCGACCGTGTCCCGGGACGGCGCCCCGCACGCCAGCCCCCTCTGGTTCGCCTGGGACGGCACCTCTTTGTGGCTGTACTCCATCATCCGCAGCAAGCGCTGGTCCGACCTGCGCAAGGATCCGCGGATCGCGGTGGTGGTCGACGCCGGGGAGGAGTACGGCGAGCTGCGCGGCGTGGAGCTGACGGGCACCGCGGAGTTCGTCGGCGAGTCCCCGCGCGTGGGGGAACCTTGCCCCGAACTCGATGCTCCGGAGCGGCTGTTCGCCCGCAGGGTGTTCGGCCTCGACGAGATGCCGCACGACGGCCGCCATGCCTGGATCCGCCTGACGCCGGACGCGGTCACGTCCTGGGACTTCCGGAAACTGGCCGCGCTGGGGTAGCCGACGCCGCTTGCCCACCGGCCCCCGGCACCGGGCCATCCAGCCCCCGGCGCCGGGCCATCCGACACCCGACACCGGGCATGCGGCACCCGCCTACCGAAGCCCCGCCCCCGCCGCCCTCAGCGCCTCCGCCGCCGCCCTGATCGACGGGCGGCGGTCCGCGTCCGCCCGCCACACCACGTACACATGCCGCCGCACCCGCTGCCGCACCGGGACCGCGCGCACCCCCGCCGGCATCGGGTCACGGCCCAATTGCGGGGCCACGCACACCCCCAGACCGGCCGCGACCAGCGCGAGCTGCGTGTGGTGCTCCTCGGCGCGGTGCGCGACGCGCGGTTCGACGCCCTTGCCGCGCAGCGTGAACATGAGCCACTCGTGGCAGAACTCGCCCTCCGCCCAGGTGATCCACTCGTCGTGCGCGAACTCCTCCAGGTCCACTTCGGTGCGGTCCGCGAGGGGATGCGCCGCGGGCATCGCGATGTCGGCCGGGTCGTCGAGGAGGGGCACCTTGACCAGGCCGTCCGGGACGGGCAGTGGTTTGTTGTACCAGTCGAGGACGACCGCCATGTCGATGTCGCCGCGCACCACGGCCGCGACGGCCGGTGTCGGCTCCATCTCCTGGCAGGCCACCCGCAGCCCGGGGTGGTCGGCGCGGAGCGCGGACAGGGTGGCGGGCAGCAGGCCGCGCATGGCCGTGGGGAACGCGGAGATCCGCAGCTCACCGACGGCCTTGCCGCGCTGTTCCTCCAGGTCGGCCTGGGCGAGCTCGACCTGCGAGAGGATCCGCGCGGCGTGCTCGGCAAGCAGCCGCCCCGCGTCGGTCAGGCGCACACCCCTGCCGTTCTTGGCGAGGAGCTGCTGGCCCACCTCGCGCTCCAGCTTCGTCATCTGCTGCGAGACCGCCGACGTCGTGACGTGCAGACCCGCGGCCGCCCCGCTGACGGAACCGTGCCGGGCGAGGGCATCGAGCGTACGCAGCCGCTCCAGGTTCAACATGTAAGCGATGCTACGCGATACAGCGCACGAAATCTCGCTTGTGCTACGAGATCGTCGGGTCCATCGTGAGACGCATGAGCACCGCGTCCCCGTCGCCCCGGTCAGCCACCGCCCCCGCCGCCACTCCTCCCGCCACTCCGGCCGACTCCCCGACCGTCACTCCTCCCGCCACGCCCACACGCGCCACCCTCGACTGGCGCATCCGCTTCGGTGTCCTCTCGCTCATCTGGGGCTTCAGCTTCCTGCTGATCAAGGTGGGCACGGACGGGTACGCGCCGTTCCAAGTCACCCTCGGGAGGCTGGCGTTCGGCACCGCCGTCGTCGCCGCCGTGCTCGTGGTGAAGCGGGAGCGGCTGCCGCGCGGGACGTGGACCTGGCTGCATCTGACGGTGGCGGCCTTCCTGCTCAACGCCCTGCCGTTCTCCCTCTTCGCGTACGCGGAGCTGACGATCCCGTCGACCCTCGCGGGCATCTGCAACGCGACGTCACCGCTGTGGGGCATGGCCCTCTCGCTGGTCGCGCTCTCCGAGGACCGGCCGACCCGGCGCCGCGTCGCGGGCCTCGGCATCGGCTTCTTCGGTGTGCTCACCGTGCTCGGCGCGTGGCAGGGCTTCAGCGGCCTCGACCTCGGCGGCACCCTGATGGCGCTGCTCGCCTCGCTCAGCTACCCGATCGGCTGGATCTACGTACGCCGCACACTGGCCGGCTCCGGGCACTCGAACCTCTCCCTCTCCGGCGCCCAGCTGCTCGTCGCGACGGTCGAACTGGCCATCGTGACCCCGCTGTTCACCTCGCTGCCGACCCATTTCCCCGTCGTACCGCTGCTCGCCATCGTGGCACTGGGTGCCCTCGGCACCGGGCTCGCGTTCCTGCTGCAGTACGCGCTGGTCGCCGAGGTCGGCCCGACGACCGCCCAGATGGTCACGTACTTCATCCCGGTCATCGCGACCGCCGCCGGTGTCGCGGTGCTCGGCGAGTCCCTGAGCTGGTCGACGCCGGTCGGCGCGGTGATCGTCCTGGCGGGCGCCGCGCTCACCCAGTCCAAGCCGCACGGCCCATCCAAGCCGCGCAGCCGGTCCAAGCCGCACGGCCGGTCGCCCCGTCAGTCGTAACGCCGGGCAGGAGCGGGCCCGGTGGCGGCGGCGACGGCGTCCGCCACCACCACGATGTCCTCGTCGTCGAGCGCCGCCACGGTGATCCGCACCGCCGGCGGCGTGTTCAGCCGGAACCTCGCCCCCGGAGCCACGGCCCACCCCGCGTGCAGCAGCCGCGCGACCGCCCCGGTCTCGTCGGGCACCGGCACCCACGCGTTCATGCCGCTGCGCCCGTACGCGGCCACGCCCCGCTCGGCGAGCGCCGCGATGAGCGCCTCCCGACGCCGGTCGTAGGACGCCGCCACCACGCGAGGGTCGACCGCGCCCTCGGCCCAGAGCCGGGCGACGGCGCGCTGCAGCAGCCGGCTCACCCAGCCGGGGCCGAGCCGCTGGCGCCCCTGCACCCGGTCCACCGTCACGGAGTCGCCGGTGAGCACGGCGAGCCGCAGATCGGGGCCGTACGCCTTGGCGGTGGAGCGCGTCAGGGCCCAGCTGCGGGTCGCCCCGGCCAGCGGGTGCAGCGGCAGGTCGACGATGCCGTGGCCGTGGTCGTCCTCGATGAGCAGCACGTCCTCGTGCGCGGCGAACACGTCCCGCAGGGCACGCGCGCGCGGGGCGGTGACGGCGGCACCCGTGGGATTCTGCGCACGGTCCGTCACGACGGCCGCTCGCGCGCCGGACGCCAGCGCCCGTTCCACGTCGGCGGGCAGCGGACCCTCGTCGTCCACACCCACCGGGACCGCGCGCAGCCCGAGGGCGGAGACGAGATCCAGCAGGCTGCCCCAGCCCGGGTCCTCCAGGGCGACCCCGTCGCCGGGCTTCAGGTGCGCGGCGAGCACGCGCTCGATGGCGTCGAGCGATCCGGAGGTGACGGCGAGCGGCCCACGGGGCACGCCGTCGGCGTCGAAGGCCACGCGCGCGTGCCGTTCGAGGAGCGGGTCGACCGCACCCTCTCCGTAGAGGACGGGTCGCTCGTCGTTCTGCGCGGCGGCCGCCATGAGCGCTTCGGACAGCGCGGGCAGCAGCCTCGGGTCGGGGTTTCCCTTGGAGACGTTGCGCACCCCTGGCGGCGCGTCCACCCGGATCAGTTCGCGTGCGGTGGTGGCGGGCTTCGGACGGACGCGGCTGCCGCGCCGCCCCGCCGTCTCGATGACGCCCCGCTCACGCAGCGTGCGATAGGCGGCCGCGACGGTATTGGGATTCACCCCGAGACGGGTCGCCAACTCCCGCATGGGTGGCAGCAGTTGCCCCGGTTCGAGGCCGCCGTCACCCACGGCTCGCTCCACGCTGGCCGCGATCTCAGCTGCGCGCCGACCTTCGATCCGATACTCTCCTAGCACAAAGCAGATTATGCACTAGTGCAATACCTGCCGCAAGTCGAACAGCGCAGCACCGCACAGCACAACAGAGCAGAGCAGAGCAGGGAGAACCATGCAGACGAAGCCGAGCACCAACAACACCCCGTCGCCGGGCAGCGCCGCCTACGCACCGACCGACCGCACGATCCCCACCCGCTCACGCGAGCGCGCTTCGTATGACCACGAGTCGGTGCACGCGATACTCGACGAGGCCTACGTCTGCCATCTCGGATTCGTCCGCGACGGCGCCCCCGTCGTGCTCCCGACGCTCTACGGAAGGGTCGGCGACCGCCTGTACGTGCACGGCTCGACCGGATCACGGCCGCTGCGCATGGCGAGCGCGTCCGCCGAGGAGCAGGACCCCGGCCTGCCGGTGTGCCTGACCGTCACCCACGTCGACGGCCTGGTGCTGGCCCGCTCGGCCTTCCACCACTCGATCAACTACCGCTCCGTCGTGGTCCACGGCACGGCCCACCAGGTCACGGACCCGGAGGAGAAGCGGCTCGCGCTGGACGCGCTCGTCGACCACGTCGTGCCGGGCCGGGCGGCCGACTCCCGCCCCGCCGACGCCAAGGAGCTCGCGGCGACCGCCGTGCTCCGCCTCGACCTGAACGAGGTGTCGGCGAAGGCACGCACCGGTGGCCCGAACGACGAGCCGGAGGACATGGACCTCCCCCACTGGGCCGGCGTGGTCCCGCTCCGCAAGGGCCACGACGCCCTGATCCCCGCCGCCGACCTCGCACCGGGCATCGAGGTTCCCGACTACCTGACGGGGCTGTGATGCTGATCCACCCCTGGGACGCCGCCCGGAGCGACACCGAGTGGCAACAGTGGCTGGCGACCCATGACTTCGGGCAGCTCGCAGTGAACGGCCTGCCGGGCGAGCCGCCCCACGTCCAGCCGCTCCACTTCGCGTACGAAGCCACACACCGCCATCACAGCGCTCACGACACGCATGGCACGCATGGCACGCATGGCACGCATGGCACTTACGGGCGGGTCCTCGGCCATCTGGCGCGCCCGAATCCGCTGTGGCACGCCCTGGAAGCCAACCCCGTGGTGCTGCTGAGCGTGGTCGACGACTACGTGTACGTGCCGGGGCCCTGGCAGGCCGCGCCGGACACTCCGCCCGAGCACGGCGTGCCGACCAGCTTCTACGCCGCCGTCCAGCTCCGCTGCACCGCCCGCGTCGTCGACGACCCCGAGGAGAAGGCCGACATCCTGAACCGCCAGGTCGGCCACTTCCAGCCGGAGGGCGGTTCCGCGCGGGCGGCGGTGGGTGAGGCTCCGTACGGCCGTATGCTCTCCGGCATCCGCGCGCTGTCCCTCGAAGTGACGGACGTACGGGCGAAGTTCAAGTACGCGAGCCACAAGCCGGACGAGGTGCAGGACCGCATCGCCGCCGGCCTCGCCGAGCGGCAGGGGCCTCGCGACGCGGCCGCCCGCGCGCACCAGGTGCGCCGCCGCGAGGCCTGATCCGGCCGCACACGGGGGGCGAGGCCAGGAACAGAAGCAGGGGCGGGCGCCTCACGGTCATCAGGTGTCACCGCGAGGCGCCCCTACCGCTCCCCTATACCGGCGCCACTTCGCGCCGCTCCGCCACCACGCCCCGCGCCTCCGTGACCGCGAGACCCGTCACCGCTCCCAGCATCAGCACCGTGCCCAGCACGGTCGCCGCCGTCAGTGCCTCACCGAGGAGTGCGACCGCGATGATCGCGGCGCCCACCGGTTCGAGCAGTGTGATCACGGAGACGGTGGCGGACCGTACGACGGCCGCCCCTGCGAAGTACAGCGCGTAGGCGACGGCTGTCGGCACGGCGGCGATGTACAGCAGGCACAGAGCCACGCGCACGGGGTCGGCGGCGTGCGGCACCAGGCCCTCGACCGCGGCGAGCGGCAGCAGACAGATCGAGACGACGGCGAACGCCCAGACCGTGGTGTCGGCCGAGTCGGGGCCGCCGTCCCGGCCCCACCAGCGGGTGAGGAGCGTCATGGCGGCGTACGCGGCCGCGGAGACGAGGCCCCAGACGACCCCCGAAGGCCGCACGGTCGCGCCACCGCCGCCGTCACCGCCGAGGACGAGCACGGCGAGGCCCCCGAGGGCGCCCACAACGGCCACGACGCCGCCGCGTCCGAGCCGCTCCTTCAGGGTCAGTCGCGCGCCGAGCGCGATGAGGACGGGCCCCGATCCCATGGTGACGACGGTGCCGACCGCGAGGCCGGTCGCCTCGACGGAGGCGAAGTAGGCGGTCTGGAACACCGCGAGGGCCACGCCCGTCACGACGATCCTGCGCAGCCGCCGCACCCGGTGCGCCTGCTGCACCTGCTGCACCTGCTGCACCTGCTGCACCTGCTGCACCTGCTGCACCTGCTGCATGTGACGGCTCAGTGGCTGGGCGGCCGCCTCGTGTGCCCTGGCGCGGCGGCGCGGCCGCACCAGACGAGCGGCGAACAGCAGCACGAAGCCGCCCACGCACCGCCAGAAGGAAAGGCTGACCGGGCCCATGTCACTGGCGTCGAAGACCAGCGCGGCGGCGGCGCCCGCGGTGCCCCACGCGATTCCGGCGACGATCAGATAGAAGAGGCCTCGTCCGACGGGCAGGCGCCGGACGGTATGGGGGACAGCGGCGTCCGAGATCACGGGCGCGCTGGACGTGCTCGACATGTTCGACACGTGAGTTCTCCGCAGCAGAGGGGGATGACTGGCTCCGTCTGCGGGCAGCACCGTTCCGCCCGGCCATCGGCTCGGGCGTGTTCCGTCAGTGCCCCGCGTTAAGCGGCGGGGGGCGGAAGAACGAGTACGCGTGCATACATGATCGGCACCTTAGGGCCGGCTCCCGCTGTGCGACAACTCCGTTTCGGATGCCGGGATCTCCCCCGGTACGACGGCGGCCTCGGCCGGTGCGGAGGACTGGGCGATGAACGCGCCCACGAGCACGATCGCGCCACCGACGACCTGCGGCGCCGAGAGGTGCTCGCCAAGGACGACCCAGGCCAGGGCGGTCGCTATGACCGCTTCGAGGCAGGCCACGACGCCCGCCACCTGGGGCGAGAGCCTGCGCACGGACAGGACGCCGGTGACGTAGGCGACGACCGTCGCGATGAGCACGATCCAGGCGAGCAGCGCCCAGGCCGGCACGGCCGAGCCGTCCAGGTCCGCGTCGCCCGCGAGCACCGACCAGTCCATGCCCCACGGCCGCGCGACGACGGTCAGCACCGCGGTGCCGACGATCAGGCCGTACGCGATGACGCCGAGCGGATCCGGGGCGTCCTCGCCCGCGTCGCTGCCCTGGTCGGACAGGACGAAGTAGCCGACCTGGCAGCAGGCGGCGCCGAGCGCGAGCAGGAGGCCGACGGCGTCGAAACTCAGCCCCGCCCACACCTCGACGACACAGGCGAGCCCGCCGACGGCGAGCACCACACCGAGCGCGGCGGCCCGCGTCACCGGCCGCCGCTGCACGAAGCGCACCCAGCCGAGCACGAGCGCGGGCGCGAGGTACTCGATCAGCAGCGCGACACCGACGGGGATGCGGGAGAGCGCGGCGAAGTAGCAGGCCTGCACGCCCGCCACGGCGAGGAGACCGAACCCGGCGAGCAGCGCGGGCCTGCTCCGCAGCAGTCCCCGGTGGCGCCAGGCGACGGGCAGCATCACGAGAGCGGCCCCCGCCACGCGCAGCCACACCACGTGCAGCGGGTCGAGGCCCGCTTCGATCAGTGGTTTCGCCGCGACGCCGGAACCGCCGAAGGCGACCGCTGAGATCAGGGCGAGGCTCAGCCCGACGCCCCTGCCACCACTCTTTCCGTCGCTTCCCGGGCCACTTCGGTCACCTCGGTCACCCGAAGCTCCCCGGCCCACCCGGCCCTCTTGAACACCGTCAGACGCTCGCACCGGCACATCATGGCAGCCGACGTCAGGAGCGTCATCCCTATAGACCCCTGTCTCAATCGGCGGACGCCGCGCCACCCTCCGGGAGCTTTCCGTCTCCGGCGTACCCACGATGTACGACGTATCCATGGCTCGCGGCATGTTCCTGGCCGCCGGACGCGTACTGCCTGCACCCCGCCTCGATGCGCCGCAGCAGCGCCGGGACGTCGACTCGCGCCCGCCCGAGGACCTCGACGGCCCGGCAGTCCGGGTCGGCGACGAGCCCTGCGAGCAGGTCGATGCCGAGGGCCCGCGGCTCCCCGCGCAGAGCGGCGCGTTCCAGGGCCACGTCCATCGCGCCGGTGGCGGCCGGCGACCAGCCGGTCTCCTTCGCCGGCGTCACCACCGGCACGGCACCGGAGTCCTCGACGGTGCCCTGCCACTGCAGGCCGTAGCCGATGCTGCGCTGCACGAGATAGCCGAGCACCCGCACGGCCTGCGCGCCGCTCTCGAAGACGGACCGCACCTCGGGGTCGGTCTCCAGGAGGGAGTGCAGCAGGTGCGCGGTATCTATCTGCCGATCCCCGTCACGGACGGCACGACGGCGCGCGCCGGCCACCACCGACGCCAGTTCCGCGCTGAGTCCGGAGTCGAGTTCTGCTCGGGTCGGGCCGGGCTCGGCGCCCGGCGGGGTACGGCTTTGCACACCTTCCACCACATCAACCCCCAGGGGCATATGCATCGGCGGCGGGAAGCATCTTGGCGTCCGACACAGGGTGGGCACGCATGCGATGGTTGTCCTCCTTACGGATGAGATCGGCCCGACCCGCGCGAAGGCGCGCGCGCCGCCTTGCGCCGTGCCGAGCGCGCAACCATGACGGGGCTTCGCACGTCCAACAATCATGGAGAGCAGGAGCTGGATGGTCGCCCTGCCTGCTGTCGACGGCAGGCAGTACGTCTACCGGGTGTACGCACCCGACGACGCGCTGCCCGCCGACCTGTTCTGGGAGGCCTGGCACTGCCACGACGAGGGCCCGTTCCCGAGGGCATGGGATCTCTTCGACGCGGCGGAGATACGACAGGTGGGCTGAGCGGCGGAGACACGACGGCTCGGCCGAGCGACGTGCACGCCCCCCGACGCGCAGCGTCGACCATGCCGTCCGGCCCCTACAACGCCCGCCGGCTCCCGCGTCCCGCCGCCCGCGTCCCGATGACCACCGTGGCGTACAGGGTCTCGTCGGTGACCACCCGGGCCACGAGACCGGCCTGCTCGACGGCGTCGACAGCGGCGGCCACCTGTCCCTCGCTCGTCTCGAAGAGCAGGTGACCGCCGGGTGACAGCCACGCGGGCGCCGCCTCGGTCACCCGGCGCAGCACGTCGAGCCCGTCCGCGCCGCCGTCGAGCGCCACCCGCGCCTCGTGGACGCGGGCCTCGGCGGGCAGCAGACCGACCTCTTCGGAGGGGACGTAAGGGACGTTCGCCAGCAGGATGCCGACGCGGCCGCGGAGCGTGCCGGGCAGCGGGTCGTAGAGGTCGCCTACGTAGACCGCGCCCCCGGCTGCCGCGACATTGCGGCGGGCACAGCGGACCGCCGCCGGGTCGATGTCGGCGGCGTGCAGTTCCACCCGGTCGAGGCCTGCGGCGAGTGCGGCGCCGAGCGCCCCCGAGCCACAGCACAGATCGACGACGACGGCTTCGCGCCCGGCGAGCGCGGCCGCCTGTCCGACGAGGAACTCGGTGCGGCGGCGCGGCACGAAGACCCCCGGGTCCACGGCGATGCGCAGGCCGCGGAACTCGGCCCAGCCCACCACGTGTTCGAGGGGCAGGCCGCCCGCACGACGCTCGACCATGTCGGCCACTTCGGCAGGGGTGCGCGCGGTCGAGAGAATCAACTCCGCCTCGTCCTCGGCGAAGACACAGCCCGCGGCGCGCAGGGCGTCGACGACGGAGGAACGGTGTACTGCGGGGAAAGCTGAGATCGACATACTGATGAAAACCTTTCGGGATCCCGATGGGGCTCCCTCGGATCACCTATGCCGGGTGAACCGCGCGGTCGCGAAGGGGGAGCACCCGACCTGCCACTGCGGTAATGGGTCTCACCTCCAAAGCGCGTTGCCTGTGTCTGTGTTTGTGTTTGTCACAGGGCAGGGGAACAGTACCCCACTCCCCCACAGGGGTCACATCTGACAACCTCAGCTGACGGTTCATCAGTATTGAATGTTCCGGACCCTGCGGCTACGTTCCGCGACACCGTAGCTGCGGCCGTCGCAGCGCCCGACGGGAAGAGGTGGCCGCATGGCCGAAGTCAGCGCGGAGGCACGGATGGAGGCGCCCGCCGAGAAGGTCTGGGCCCGGCTCACCGACTTCTCCTCGTACGGCGATTGGAACACCACGCACACGAGCTTCCCGCAGGGCGGCCCCACCACCCTGGAGGTGGGCGGCACCTTCGTGGAGAACATGAAGCTGATGGGCTTCCCCGCCGAGGTCGACTGGACCATCGAAGAGCTGGAGACCGCGCGCACCCTGGCCATCGCGGGCAAGGGCCCGATGGGCGTCAACGTACGCACCCGCTACGCCCTCTCGCCGGACGGACCCGCGACGGTGGTCCGCATCGAAGGGGAGTTCACCGGTGCCGCGGTGTCCCTGATGGCGGGCAAGCTGAAGGACTCGGCGACCGCCGCGCTCAACGAATCCCTGCGTAAGCTGGACGGCCTCGTGACCTGAGGCCGGCACGCGTGCCCGCGCGCAACGAACGAGGCGCCCCACACCATGCGTGCGGGGCGCCTCATCCACGGCGGGGGCCATCGGCCCCGACCACCTCAGTCCTCATCGGCGAGGATCAGATACATCTTCTTGCGGGCGTCGTTGACGACCGTGAGCGCCTTTTCGCGCTGCTCCTTGCTGCCGGTCTTCCAGACCTGGCCGAACGCCTCCATCAAGGCGGAACCGGCCTGCCGGACCTCGTTCAGCGTCTCCCAGTCGACCCCGCGCCCGGCCTCTTCCCAAGGCGCCTCGGGGCCCTCCGCGGCGGCCTCGCGGCCGTCGTCGGTGAGCGAGAAGAGCTTCTTCCCGCCCTCGCTCGCACTGCTGATCAGACCCTCGTCCTCCAGCAGCTGCAGCGTCGGGTAGACCGAACCGGGGCTGGGCTTCCACGCCCCGCCGCTGCGCTCGGCGATCTCCTGGATCATCTCGTAGCCGTGCATGGGACGGTCCTTGAGCAGGGCCAGGATCGACGCGCGTACGTCGCCACGCCGCGCCCTGCCACGCGGTCCGCCACGCCCGCCCCGGCCACCACCCCAGGGCCCGCCGGGCCCACCGGGCCCACCGAAACCGGGCCCGAACGGACCGAACGCGCTACGTCGGCCATGTCCGTGGCCGCGGCCGTGCTCGTGTTCAAAACCATGGGAACGCATGGTGATCACTCCTTGATACATCGATTGCCGACTGACCGATCGCACGTCGATCAGCCACTTGCTGATCAGTCACTTGTTGATCAGTCGCGAACCTGTCGCGATGCCTCAACGATATATCGGGAGCGATCGGCTGACAACCCCTGTCTCTCACCTCTGGTGTCCCGCCCCGCCAATTCGCCCCCTGCGTCAGGTGATCTGGGCGATTCGCTCGTCGTCTCAGTTCGGGTCTTCGCTGTTCACCCGACTGTTTCTGTGCACGAGAACGATTACGGATAGTGACAACCGTCACAGCGGCGTGTCCTGTATGACAGGCATGGCTATGAACAGAGCATGATCGCGAATCCCGACCCCGGCCGTGCCTGCACCGACGTCACGAGCGTGGCCATTGACCCGACCACGACCGAGTTACGGACCCTCCTCTTCGGTGCCGATCGAATGGGGGTCCACGGGCCCTGGCGGGAGTTGACCGCCGATCCATGGATGCACCGACGGCACGAGATGCCCACGACCGACCAGGTCGCCGCGTCCTACCAGCGGCTGCGGCGAGTGAACCAGCTGACCGAGGCCGCTGAACTGGCAACCGACCCCTACCGCCTGACCGCACTGCACGAATGGACCGGCCCGCTGGACGGCGCGCTCACCGTCCTGGTGGGTATCCACTACAACCTGTTCCTCGGCAGCCTGCTCGACCACGACTCCCACGAAAAACGGCCGTTGGCCGAGTACACCGCCATGGAGCGGATCGGCACCTTCCTGTGCACCGAACTGGGCCACGGCAACGACGCCACCGCCTTGGAGACCACCGCCGCCTACGACCGCACCAACCGCACCTTCACCCTGCACACACCCCACGCCGGCGCCCAAAAGTTCATGCCCAACACCAGCGCGAGCGGCGGCCCGAAGTCGGCGGTGGTCGCAGCCCGGCTGATGATCGAGGGCCGGGACCACGGGATCTTCCTCTTCCTCACCCCGCTCACCGACCACTCGGGCCCCCTGCCAGGCATCACCGTGCGCCCGCTCCCACTACGCCCCGGCAGCCCGGTGGACCACTGCCTGACCTCCTTCGACCAGGTCCTGCTGCCCCACGAGGCGCTGCTGACCGGCGCGCACGGCCGACTCGACGACGACGGCACCTTCTCCAGCGCGCTCGGCAGCAAGCGGAAGCGATTCCTCACCAGCATCAGCCGGGTTACCCTCGGCAAGCTCTGCATGAGCGCCAGCGCCCTGGGCGCCACCCGGGCGGCACTGGCCACCGCCATCCGCTACGCCCACCACCGCGAGGTAACCGGTGCACGTCCGGACCGCAAGGTGCCGCTCTGGGCGCACCGCACCCACCACGGACCGCTGCTGGAAGGCATCGCCACCGCCTACGCCATGACGGCGCTGCACCGGGCCACGGTGACCCAGTGGGCCGAGCACGACCGCGCCGACCCTACGGTCACAGCCCTCGCCGAACGCGAGGCGGCGGTCACCAAGGGCTGGATCACCTGGCAGGCGCGCGCACTGCTGACGGAGTGCCGCGAACGCTGTGGCGCCCAGGGCCTGCTGCCCGTCAACGGGATCGTCTCCGCCACCATCGACGTCGAAGGGACGATCACGGCCGAGGGCGACAACCTCGCCCTGTGGGCCAAGACCGGGGCCGAACTGCTCCTCGACCACGACACCCCGCCGGCCACCCCTCCCCGCGGCGAGCTGACCGACCCGGTGGTCCGTCAACAGCTCCTGCACATGGCGGAGCACTTGCTCCTGGTCCGTGCCCGCACTCGCCTGCGCCAAGCGCCGGCCGGCGACAGCCTGCGCCGGTGGAATGCCGCCGCACCCGCCGTGCTGGCCGCCGTGACCGCCCACGCCGAACACCGCGCCGCCACCGCTCTGCTGGCCATGGCCGAGTCAGCGGCCGACCCGCACGCCCGCGCCGCACTGCTCGACCTGCACCAGCTCTTCACCCTGAGGTGCGTCAGCGCCCACACCGTCACGCTGCTCAGCGAGCAGCACCTGACAGCCGGCCAGGCCAGCGAACTGCCCGACCTGATCGAGGAGGGCATCGGCCGACTCACCGACCAGGCGCTCGTGCTGATCGACGCCTTCGACCTGCCGTCCCAGTTCTTCGACACTCGCCCGATCGCCAACCCCGACTACCAGGAAGCCTTCGACGACCCCGCCGCACACTGGAACCTCGCCACACGCACCTGACAAGGGCGGTAGTCCTGGCCGCCTCGACGTCCTGGCACTGGGCGGCGGCAAACGGCCGGTCGCAAGGCGGCCCCGACGGGGGTCACACGGCGAGGGCGCCGCCGACGAAGGTGCGTTCCGGCGGTGACGCCACGAGTTCGACCATGGTGCCGGCGCGGACGTCATCGCCGACGACGCGCGTGATCGCGTCGGTGAGCGCGGCACCGAGGCGCGCGGTGATCCGGGCGGCGTCGGGGCGGTCGAAGACGCCGGCGCGGACGCCCAAGGCCACCGAGGCAACTGTGTCGACGGCCTTGCCGCCCTGCGCGAAACGGCCTGCGGGGACTCCGGCCAGGCGGACGTTTACGAGGTCGCGGGCCCATTCGCCATAGACGTCGGCAATAGCGTCGGTCAGTGCGGTGACGAGCATGGGCTCGTTGCCGGTCAGCCTGTTCTCTGGAAGGTGGACGGTCAGATGCGGCATAGTGCCCCTCGTTCCCTTTGAATCCAAAGCCTTTGTTCCCAAAGGTATCCGGGAGAGGTCCTGATGTCCACGGAATCGGACGGTCCAGCCGTCAATGAGGCCGTCCGCACCCTGCTGTTGCTCATGCCGCGGCTCGTGGGCCGCGCCAAGCGCCTGCCCGTACCTCCGGCGCTCCAGGGTCTGGATCTGGCGCCGCGACACCTCGCACTGCTGGCCCACCTGGAGTACGACGGCCCCACCAGCATCAATGAGCTGGCCGCTCGGCTGGAGGTGGCCCCGACGACTGTCAGCCTCATGGTCAGCGAGCTGTCACGGCCCGGCGTCCTGCAGCGCACTGCCGATCCCGCCGACCGCCGCCGCCGCATCATCGCCATCGCCCCCGCCTACGCCGCACCGATCAGCGAATGGCTTTCGGGCAGCGCCTCTGCCTGGGAATCCGTCATGCGCGGTCTCGACCCCGCGGAACGCGCCACCGTCATCAACGCCCTACACGCCTACGAAGCCGCCTTGGAGCAGGCGGGCGGCCGGCATCGGAACGCGCAGCCGCGTTAGCCGCGTTGAGCGCCAGGGCGTGACGGCCCGACCGGTACAGCGCTAACCCGACCGGTACAGCGCCGGCCCGACCTGAGACAGGACGCTCACCGCGCCGCGCGCAGCGACAGCAGATACGTGGCGGTGAGCGCGACGGCGCGGTCCTCGTCATGCGACAGGTCTTCGAGAGCACGCGACGTCGTGGCGCCCGGGATGTCCGCTAGCGCCTGCGTCAGCCGCCGACGTGCTGCTGGTTCCGTGGCGCCGTGGGTCACGCGGTCGACGAGCCCGGTGGCGATCCGGTCCGCCAGCGCGGGATCGCCCGCCAGCGAGCTCAGCGCGTCGGCCGCGTCGACGTCGCTCACCCGGCCGACGTCGCTCATCCCGTCGACGCCGCTCGCCTCACCGCCCTCACCCACCTCACCGCCGGCGTGCACCTCACCGCCGGCGTGCACCTCACCGCCGACGCGCACCTCGCCGACGATCAGGTCGATGAGCGTCGGGATCGCGTCGGCCTCTCCGCGCGCCCCGAGCGCCAGAGCCGCGTGCCCGCGGACCACCAGGTCGGGGTGGGCGAGCGCGTCGCGCAGCAGTGCGATCGCCGCCTCGCCGTCCCCCAGCGCGGCGATGGCCTGGGCGGCACGTTTGCGCACCGCGGCGACCGCAGAGTCGAGCCCCTCCGCCAGCAGTGCCAACGCACCGCCGCCCCCACCATCGCCCTCTCCTTCTCCCTCGCCCCCGACCCCGGCCCAAGCCCCGCCCGATTGCGCCAAGGCCCACCGAAGGGCCCCGGCGACATTCGGGTCCGCCTCGTTCAACACCGCCTCGACCAGCACCTCCACCGGCACCGGAGCCTCCTCCACCGAGGACAGGGCCGCCCGCTGACGCGCCCCCGCGCTCTTCGACCCCAGCCCCTGGAGCAGAGCGACGATCTGGAGGACGTCCTCCCACCCGGCGGGTTCCGCGGCACCGATCCGCCGGAGTCGCGTGAGCAGTTCCATCTCCCTCGCGACACGTTCCCGCGTCTGGCGGACGAGGTCGTCGACGAGCTCCGCGGGCGTGAAGCCGGGATCGTCGAGCGCGCGCCCGACCTCACGCAGGGACAGTCCCAGCGACCGCAGGCTCTCGATATGGAAGATCCGCCGGATGTCGGCCTCGGAGTACTCCCGATAGCCGCCGCCGGTACGTCCCGTGGGGCGCACCAGACCGAGCGCGTCGTAGTGCCTGAGCATGCGCGCGCTCACCCCGGACCGTCGTGCCACATCACCGATCAACACGGCCTAAGACTCCTCCTGACCACCCGTACCGAGGGCCACGACGCGCTTGGCCTCCTCGATCGCGAACTCGAATCCGGCCTCCGGGTCGCGCAGCAACCGCTCCGTGGCGATCGCGTGCTGACGTACGCGCGGGTCGGAGTCCGTCGTCGCGGCGCGCAGGGTCGGCACGATCGCCTCGCCGAGCGCGCTCAGTGCCCGGCTGAGGCTCAGCTGCGTCTCACGCCCGCCGCGCCCGAGCTGCGTCGCCAGTACGCCGGCCAGCTCCGCCCCTTCTCCCTCGGGTACGAGCACGACCGCTGCCCGCCAGGCGCTCCGTGCCACCTCGTCGTCGGCGTCGGTGAGCAGCGCCCGGGTGATCGCGGGCCACGCCCGCCGGTCGGCGATCTTGGACAGCGTGTGCAGCGCCTGACTTCGCGCCTGCGCGCCCTCCGTACGGAGTTCGTCGACGAGCCGGGGGACCGTCATTCCCGCTGGATGGCGGGTGAGCGCCCACGTGAGCATTTCCCGCACGGAGAACTCGGGCTCGGTCGCGCACCGCTCGACGAGCCGGTCGACGAACCGGGGGTCCGGGGCCGTGCCGACCGCCAGCGCCGCCTGCAGCCGCACCGACGGGCTGCCGTGCTCCAGCCCACGGAGGGCTCGCGCCGTGTCCGTGTCACCCTTCGGCTTCGTGTCCTCTTCCGACATGGTCATGGGGACCACCTCCTCGGCAGAACTGAAGACCTTGTCACCGTGTCAAGGTCAAACGAACCCATCCCATCCATCCCCTAGGCTCACCCCCCTCCATGCCAATCCCCCATCAAAACCAGGCCAGCAACCCCGAATTGGCCTTACCGACGACGCTCCACAGCCCTCTACCGTGATGTCCATGCCGACTTCCGACACCGCACCCCGCTCCCAAGCCCCCCACCGCATCCGCGTCGTCGACGCCTTCACCGACCGCCCCTTCGCCGGCAACCCGGCCGGCGTCCTGCTCCTCGACGCCTTCCCCGACGACACCTGGCTGCAGCACGTGGCCAGGGAGGTCAACCACGCCGAGACCGCCTTCGCCCACCGGCTGCCCGCGGGCGGCGAAGCCGACTGGGCCCTCCGCTGGTTCACACCCGCCACCGAAGTCGACCTCTGCGGCCATGCCACTTTGGCCACGGCTCACGTCCTGCACACCACCGGTGCGGCCTCCGGCACCGTCCGCTTCGCCACCCGCAGCGGCGTCCTCACCGCGACCGCGCACGAGGACGGCTCCCTCACCCTCGACTTCCCGACCGCCCCGCTCACCGCGACCGCGCTCCCCGACGGCATCGCCGAGGCGCTGGGCGCCGAGCCGCTCGCCGCGTACGACACGGGTCGGAACGTCGGTGACCTGCTGGTCGAACTCGCCGACGAGAAGGCGGTCAGGTCGCTCACCCCGGACCACAAGGCCCTCGTGCGCCACTCCGAGCGCGGCATCATCGCCACTGCCGTGGCCGAGGATCCCTCCAAGGGCTACGACTTCGTCTCCCGTGGCTTCTTCCCGCGCGTCGGCATCGACGAGGACCCGGTGACGGGCAGCGCCCACACCGCCCTCGCCCCCTTCTGGTCCGAGCGGCTCGGCCGCACCGAACTGACAGGGCTGCAGGCCTCGGCCCGCACCGGCCTGGTCCGTACCCGGCTCCGCGGCGAGCGCACCCTCCTGACGGGCCACGCCGTCACGGTCATCGAAGGCGACCTCTTCGCCTGACGCCGCATCCCTGCGCCACGACGGGGCGCTGCCTACGAAGGCGTGGGCAGCCACCCCACCTTCCCCGCGAGCAGCGCGTAGCCGACGAACGCGCCGATGTCGAGGAGCGAGTGGGCCACGACCAGCGGTCCGACCCGGCCCCACCTGCGGTAGAGCAGCACGAAGACCACACCCATCGCGAGGTTCCCGAGGAAGCCGCCGATGCCCTGATACAGGTGGTACGAGCCCCGCAGCACCGAACTGCCCACCAGCGCGGCCATCGGCGTCCACCCCAACTGTCCGAGCCTGCGCAGCAGGTAGCCGACGACGATCACTTCTTCCAGGACCGCGTTCTGCACCGCGGACAGCACGAGAACCGGATACTTCCACCACACGTCGGGCAGCGCCTCCGGCACCACCGTCAGGTTGAAGCCGAGGCTGCGGGCCGCGAGGTAGAAGGCGATCCCCGTGCTGCCGATCACCGCGGCGATCACGGTGCCGCGCCCCAGGTCCGGCCATGGCCTCGTCCGGTCGAAACCGATGGTCCGCAGCGTCGCCCGCTCCCGCAGCAGGAAGTGCGCGACCAGTGCGACCGGCACCAACGCGGTCGTGATGCCGAACAGTTGCCACGCGAGATCAAGCCACGGCCGGCCCGGCGCCGCCGACGCGTTCATCGTGGCCGCCTGGTCCTTCAGGCCGCCCGGTCTGGTGACCGAACCCACGAAGCTGATCAGCGCGGACACACCGCTGGCCCCGAGCGAGACGGCCAGGACGAGCAGCGTCTCGTCCCGCAGCATCCGCCGCGAAGGTCCGTCCACCGGAAGAGAACCGGCCATCGGCCCCGGCTCCGCTTGCACTTCCGCCTCCAGTTGAGTAATCCCGTCTCATCCCCATCTTCGTCCCGCTAGGGTCTCGAAAGAAGTTACGAAGACCGTGCGCGACAGGCCGAGGGGGACGAACGCCGGTTGGGCGTACAGCCCCCTCTTTCCTTGCCACATCGTTCAAGGAGGGGGCACCACCGCCATGGGACGTCACAGCTTGCCCGATGAGCGCGGGACGGCAGCGGCCGACCCCCGACCTCGTGCGCGCGGCCGCGCTGTCGCCATCGCCACGGCCCTCGTCCTCGTGACCGCGGGCGGCGCGGCGGCGGCGGTCAGCGGCGGACTGCTCTCCTTCGGCGGCACCTGCGGCGACGACGCGGTACGCCTCGACGTCGTCGCCGCACCCGACGTGACCCCCGCCCTGCGCGAGGCGGCCGACCTCGCCCGCGAGAAGGAGCTCACCTCGGACGGGCACTGCATCGACGTACGGGTCACCGCGCGCGACTCGTACGAAGTCGCGGCCGAACTCCGCGCCGGCAAGGGCGATCGGGAGTACGACGTGTGGGTGCCGGACTCCGAGCTGTGGGTGCAGCGCGTCGGTCTCGGCGCCAAACAGACCAAGATCGCGCCCGCGGGCAACATAGCCTCCTCGCCCGTCGGCGTCGGCATGATCCCGTCCGCCGCCGCGTCGCTGGGCTGGCCGGAGAAGACGTACGACTGGCCGCGGTTGACGGCGGCCGCCCTGAAGGGCGACAAGCTGCGCCTGGGCGCCGCCGACCCCGCACGCAGCGCGACCGGCCTGCTCGCCCTCGCCAAGCTGGGCGCCTCCGCGAAGAAGCAGGGCGGCGAGGAAGGCGACACCCGGGCCGCCGCCATGGCGAAAGCCCTGTCGACCCGTACGACCGACAGTGACGGCCAGCTGCTGGACACCCTGGCCCGCGACGGCTCGGGAGCCGAGAAGGGCAACCCGCGCCGCAACCAGGCCCTGATCCTCTCCGAACAGGCCGCGTACGCACACAACGCCTCGGCGGGCGAGGAGAACAGCCTCGATCTGTTTTACCCCAAGGACGGCTCGCCCCGACTCGACTATCCGTACACGCTCGTCGAGGACGACCGGATGTCCACCGACACGAGCCGCGCCGCCCTGCGCTTCATGACGATGTTCAGTGACGACGACGGCCGCCGGATCCTGGCCGGGTACGGCTTCAGGACCGACCCCGGCCGGCCGTCGGACAAGCTGGTCACCGCCGCGGGCGGCCGCACCCCGCAGCCGTACGCGGACGAGGCCACGGATCCGCCCTCGGACAAGCAGCTCCAGGAGACCCTGGGCATGTGGACGATCACGGTGCAGAGCGCTCGCCTCAGCACGGTCGTCGACGCCTCGGAGTCCATGCGGCAGCTCGTTCCCGGCCGCGGCCAGTCCCGCATGGAGGTCACCAAGGCCTCACTCCTGCGGGCCCTCGCGGGCTTCACCGACGAGGACGAGATCGGTCTGTGGGAGTTCGCCACCCGCCTCGACGGCAGCCGGGACTACCGGGAACTGCAGCCGACCCGGCGCCTGGGCGACCGCAAGGGCAACGTCACCCACCGCGACAAGCTGTCCGCGGCCTTCACCGCCCTGCAGCCCGTGCCGGGCGGCGCCACCGGCCTGTACGACACGACACTCGCCGCCTACAAGGAAGCCCGGTCGACGTACGCGAGCGGCAAGTTCAACGCCCTCGTCATCCTGACGGACGGCGCCAACCAGGACCCGGGCAGCATCTCGCGCAGCTCCCTCATCGCCCGCCTGGAGGATCTCGCCGATCCCGCGCGGCCCGTGCCGATCATCGCCATCGCCGTCGGCCCCGACGCGGACAAGGACGAGGTCCAGCAGATCGCCGCGGCGACCGGCGGCTCCGGCCACCAGGTGGACGACCCGACGCAGATCCACGCGGTCATCCTCAAGGCGATCATGGAGGCGGGCAGCAACCAGGGCTGAACGCTGCCGGAACCGCGACCGCCCCGGAACCCGGTCAGCTCAGCGGTATCGCCGGTTCCCTGAGCCCCACGGGCCACGTGTGCACCGGCTCTCCCTCATGCATCAGTCGGCAGTACCGCTTGGTGGTCGCGGCCAGCGCCTCCTCCCTGGCCATCCCGCTCTCCAGGGCCTTGTGATAGGTCGTCGCCTGCCACGACGCGCCGTTGACCCGCCGCCGGCACCGCTCCTCGATCACCCCGAGGTACAGATCCCGGTCCGCGGCCTCCACGCCCCACGCGTCGAGTCCCGTGGCCGCGAGCGGCAGCAACTCGTCGCGTACGAGCCGGACGGCCGCCACCTCGGTGAGTCCGCCGAGCCTGCCGCGCCGCGGCCACCGCAGCGTGGCGTCGATGCCGTGGCGGCACGCGACGTCGAAGTTGTGGGCCGCGGCCTCGAAGGGCAGCCGGGACCACACGGGCCGCGCCTCCTCGGCGAGCGCCCGCACGAGCCCGTAGTAGAAGGCGGCGTTGGCGATGACGTCGGTGATGGTGGGGCCCGCGGGCAGCACCCGGTTCTCCACCCGCAGGTGCGGGACGCCGTCGGCGATGCCGTACACCGGGCGGTTCCAGCGGTACACGGTGCCGTTGTGCAGGACGAGTTCACCGAGGCGCGGCACACCTCCCGCGTCGAGGACGCCGAGCGGGTCCTCCTCCTCCATCAGGGGCAGCAGCGCGGGAAAGTACCGCAGGTTCTCCTCGAAGAGCTCCAGCGGCTCGGTGATCCACCGCTCCCCGAACCAGGTGCGTGGGCGCACGCCCTGGACCTGCAGTTCGGGCGACCGCGTGTCGGTGGACTGCAGGAACAGCGGTGGCCGGGACTCGCGCCAGAGTTCACGGCCGAACAGGAACGGCGCGTTGGCGCCCACGGCGACCTGGGCCGCGGCGATCGCCTGCGCCGCGTTCCACACATCGGCGAACCGGCCCGGGGTGACCTGGAGGTGCAACTGCACCGAGGTGCACGCCGCTTCCGGGGCGATCGACGCGGAAGTGCAGGTCAGCCGCTCCACGCCCTGGATGTCGAGGGCGAAGTGCTCACCGCGCGCCGCCACGATCTGATCGTTCAGGAGGGCGTAGCGGTCGACGTCCGAGAGGTTCGCGGAGACCAGATCGGCGCGGTTCAGCGTCGGCAGAATGCCGATCATGACAATGCCGGCGTCGAGCTCGGCGGCTTTCCTGTGGGCGTAGTTGAGGCCGGTGCGCAGCTCTTCGGCGAGCCGGTCGAGAACACGTCCGCCGAGCCGGTGCGGAGCAATGTTCACTTCCAGGTTGAACATTCCGAGTTCCGTCTGGAAATCCCGGCTCGCGATGCGCTCAAGAACCTGCGCATTCAACATCCTCGGCAGCCCGTCGGGCCCGGCGAGATTCAGCTCGATCTCCATGCCCATCAGATTCTTGGGCCGATCGAATCGCTGTTCCTCCAACAAACGCTCCAGCCCCGTCAGGCACTGTCGGAGCTTGCCTCGGAAGTGGTTCCGATCGGCCAGGTCGAACGTGCCCGCCACGACCTTCTCCCCCATCGAAGCATCCCTCCTCGATCGGGCAGCCACGGGTCCGGCCGCTGTGTACGAGGGATGATGCCCAGGCAATGTGATCGATAACGCCCCGGCTCCGGCCACCGGCCGGTACGCTCGACACAGCTGGGGTCCGGCACATTCGCCAGGCATGCGGCAGGATGAAGATTCCCTTCCGATGCGCCTGGTCAAAAGCACCGGCAGAAATCGGCCGACCGCGTTTACGGAGAAATCCGAGGTCATGAGGGCCGAGCCCCCTGCGAAATCGGGAGAAAGGCCCCACAAGGACGTCTCATTAAGGCCTTGCTCGCAATATACGAAGCGCCTAGATGAAACACTGCTCGAACACGTCTCGTATAAACTGCGCAATCTAGGCAGAGAGTTGGCGCTCGCGGCAACGGCCCCCGCCCCTCTGACCCAGAGCTGACAGCGCCGTCACGCACCTGCCCCCGCTCCACCGTGCCTGTCGAATGAGAGAGGCGACCCACCATGCCGCTGCATGTCCCCCCGGCTCCAGCGCCCGCCCTGCGCAGCGTCCTCGCGGCACTCGGTTCCCCCACAGCCGTACGCGAGGCCCGCACGCCGTCCCTGCGTACCGCACAGGGACCGGCGAGCCCCGAACTCCCGCTGCCGGTCCACGTGTTGGACCGCATCACCCCCGAGGGCACCTCGCCCACCCGACTCGCCGGCTGGCGCTTCCTCATCCGCTGCGGCGAGCGCGCCGTCGCCGCGGCCGACACGATGCTCACTCCGGACGGCTGGGCGTTCTCCCACTTCTTCGAAGGGCCGTACATCGCCTCCACCGAACGAGCCCTGAGGCACGCCGAAGCCATGCCGATGCCCTGCCAGCCGCGGCTGCTCTCCGTGCCCGAGCTCTATATGCTCACGCTCTGGCTGCACCGGGACTGCACCGACGACGGCGCCGAGGGCCCCCTCGCCGCCACCGACCTGCTGGTGCCCCTGGCGCCCGCCCCGCCCGGCATCGCGGCCCACCGCCCGCACCGCGTCGCCGAGCTGCTGCCGATGCTCAACCACCGTCTGACCCCGGCACCGCTGCTGAGCTCACCCGCCTGACAGCGCCTCTGCCGCTTCCTGTGCCCCGCCGCTCCCGGCCGCGGGGCACAGCGCTGTCCACCCAGGTGGACTAGCCCGGTCAGGCCACCCCGAACCACCCGAAGAGACAGGCAAGTTGGGCTGAACCGTCCGGCCGGGTGATACGTCATTAAGCAGTAGGAGCTGCTGCGGCAAAATCCCTGCGGATTGACGCCCGGAGGGCAACACTGGGATCGGACCGACTACATACGGGGGGCGGTTATGAACACCGCATCGAGCCACAGGACCGACGTCACAGCCATCTCATCGCAGCGAAAGAACCCTTCCATGTGCCAGCACCAACCCGCGTGCCCGACAGCCGACTCCGCCGACCGGGAAGCCGCGCTCCTCATGGCGAGCCACCCGGAGCAGGGCTGGAGCCTGCTGTGCAACGGCGTCCTGCTCTTCGAGGACACCGGTGAGCTGCTGCCGGACGGCCAGATCATCGCCCCGCACCGACCGCTGGGCACCGACCAGGTCATGACAGCCGCCTGAGCACCGACGGCACATCCGCGCGACCGCACCACACCGCAAGTCCGCAGCAGCGCACCACCGAACAGACGAGGGGCCGGCCCGGAGAGAACTCTCCGAACCGGCCCCGCCGCATGCCCGCCTCACGCGGGCGCGGACATCAGTCCTCGTACGCATCCAGCGGCGGGCAGGAGCAGACCAGGTTCCGGTCGCCGTACGCCTGGTCGATACGGCGCACCGGCGGCCAGTACTTGTCCGCGGCGGAGACCCCGGCCGGGAAGACGGCCTCCTCACGGCTGTAACCGTGCTCCCACTCGCCGCCGAGCGCGGCGGCGGTGTGCGGGGCGTTCCGCAGCGGGTTGTCGTCGGCGGCCCACTCGCCGGAGCCGACCTTCTCGATCTCCCGGCGGATGGCGATCATCGCCTCGCAGAACCGGTCGATCTCGGCCAGGTCCTCGCTCTCGGTCGGCTCGATCATCAGGGTTCCCGCGACGGGGAACGACATGGTGGGCGCGTGGAAGCCGTAGTCGATGAGGCGCTTCGCGATGTCGTCGACGCTGACACCGGTCGCCTTGCTGATCGGCCGCAGATCGACGATGCACTCGTGCGCGACCAGACCGGCGGGACCGGTGTAGAGCACCGGGTAGTGCGGCTCCAGGCGCTTGGCGATGTAGTTGGCGGAGAGCACCGCGACCTGGGTGGCGCGCTTGAGGCCCTCGCCGCCCATGAGGCGCACATACGACCAGGAGATCGGCAGGATGCCGGCGGAGCCCCAGGGCGCGGCGGAGATCGGGCCGACGCCGGTCTCGGGGCCGGCGGCGGGCTGCAGCGGGTGGTTGGGCAGGTACGGCGCGAGGTGCTCGCGCACACCGACCGGGCCGACGCCGGGACCGCCGCCGCCGTGCGGGATGCAGAAGGTCTTGTGCAGGTTCAGGTGCGAGACGTCGCCGCCGAAGTGGCCCGGCTTGGCGAGACCCACCAGGGCGTTGAGGTTGGCCCCGTCGACGTACACCTGACCGCCGGCCTCGTGCACCTCCGCGCAGATGTCGGCCACGTGCTCCTCGAAGACGCCGTGCGTCGAGGGGTACGTGATCATCAGCACGGAGAGCTCGTCACGGTGCTTCTCGATCTTGGCGCGCAGGTCCGCTATGTCGACCTCGCCGTCGTCGGCGGTCTTCACGACGACGACCTTCATGCCGGCCATGACGGCGCTCGCGGCGTTCGTGCCGTGGGCGGAGGACGGGATGAGGCAGACGGTGCGCTGCTCGTCGCCGTTGGCCCGGTGGTAGCCACGGACGGCGAGCAGACCGGCGAGCTCACCCTGCGAACCGGCGTTGGGCTGCAGGGAGACCTTGTCGTACCCGGTCACCTCGGCGAGCCGCTCCTCCAGCTCACGGATGAGCGTGAGGTAGCCCTGGGCCTGCTGGGCGGGCGCGAAGGGGTGCAGCTGGCCGAACTCGGGCCAGGTGACGGGCTCCATCTCGGTGGTCGCGTTGAGCTTCATGGTGCAGGAGCCCAGCGGGATCATGCCGCGGTCGAGCGCGTAGTCGCGGTCGGCGAGCTTGCGCAGGTAGCGCAGCATCGACGTCTCGGAGCGGTACTGGTGGAAGACCGGGTGCGTCAGGTAGTCGTCGCCGCGCAGCAGGCCCTGGGGCAGCGTGTCCGCGACGGCGGCGTCGAGCGCCTCCACGTCGGCGTCGACGCCGAAGGCGCCCCAGACCGCGCTGAGCTGCCGGCGCGTGGTCGTCTCGTCGCAGGACAGGGAGACGTGGTCGGCGTCGACGAGGTGGATGTTGACGCCACCCTCGCGGGCGGCGGCCACCAGCTGCTCGGCCTTGCCGGGCGCCCGCACCGTGAGCGTGTCGAAGTAGGCGCCGTGGACGACTTCGTAGCCGCCCCCGGTGAGACCGGCGGCGAGCAGCGTCGCGTACCGGTGGGTGCGCCGCGCGATGGCCTTCAGACCGTCGGGCCCGTGGTAGACGGCATACATTCCGGCCATGACGGCGAGCAGCACCTGAGCGGTACAGATGTTGCTGGTGGCCTTCTCGCGGCGGATGTGCTGCTCACGGGTCTGCAGCGCGAGCCGGTAGGCCTTGTTGCCGTCGGCGTCGACGGAGACGCCGACGAGCCGCCCGGGCAGGCTGCGGGCGAACTTCTCGCGGACCGCCATGTAACCGGCGTGCGGGCCGCCGAAGCCCATCGGCACACCGAAGCGCTGCGTCGTGCCGACGGCGATGTCGGCGCCGAGGTCGCCGGGCGAGGTGAGCAGCGTCAGGGCGAGCAGGTCGGCGGCGACGGTGACGACGGCACCGAGCTCGTGCGCCTGGTCGATGAGCGGCTTGATGTCGCGGACGGCACCGGAGGCACCCGGGTACTGGACGAGTACGCCGACGACACCGCGCTCGGCGACCTCGGCGGGCAGGCCCTCGCTCAGGTCGGCGACGACGACCTCGACACCGGTCGGTTCGGCGCGGGTCCGGATGACGGCGATGGTCTGCGGCAGGGCGTCGGCGTCGACGACGAACACGCCGTTCTTGACCTTGCCCATGCGGCGCGAGAGGGCCATGGCCTCGGCGGCGGCGGTGCCCTCGTCGAGCAGCGAGGCTCCGGAGGTGGGCAGGCCGGTCAGCTCGGCGACCATGGTCTGGAAGTTGAGCAGCGCCTCAAGACGGCCCTGCGAGATCTCGGGCTGGTACGGCGTGTAGGCCGTGTACCAGGCCGGGTTCTCCATCACGTTCCGCAGGATCACCGGCGGCGTGAAGGTGCCGTAGTACCCGAGTCCGATCATGGAGTCGAGGACCTGGTTCCGGTCGGCGAGGGAGCGCAGTTCGGCCAGCACCTCGGCCTCGGAGCGCGCGCCGGGCAGGTCCAGCGCCTCGGCGTTCTTGATCACATCCGGCACCGCGGCGGCCGTCAGCTCGTCGAGCGAGCCGTACCCGACCTGGGCGAGCATCTTCGCCCGCGCTTCCGCATCGGGCCCTATGTGCCGCTGCTCGAAGGGGATGCCCTGCTCAAGCTCCGAGAGCGGGGTGCGATGGGTGGCAGTCATTGCGGAGGCCTCCTGGTCTGCACGACCTGCGAGGGGTACCACGGCGCGGGTACCCGGACGGCCTCCCCCTCTGTCATCTCAACCTGAGAGCTTCACAGACCCGTCTGTTTCGACAGATCTGCTTTCACCGTCGGTGAGGAAGGGTTCCGAACGTGCCCGCCCGACGCCCGCCCTGCTTTCCAGAGTGACCTCGTCCGTGCGGTACGGGTGCCTGAGAGATTCCGGGGAGGATTTGCTCCTTCGGCGCCTCCGGGAAGTGCCTTCCGGAGAGCTCTCCCGCACGGGGTCAGCAGCCAAGCGTCAGCCTACCAGCGAGGACCCCGGCCGTTCCCTCAAGTGGCCACCTGCCCCGAAGTGCTCTTTCGTAGTGACTACGAATGATTAAAGATGAGTTACGCCCGTTTCCGACGAGCCGCGACCAGCTGGAGGGCCCGTGCAGACCGATATCGATCCGCGCAACCTGATCGGCCGCAAGGCGTTCGACCGGAACGGGACCAAGATCGGCACGATCGACGAGGTCTACCTCGACGACGCCACCGGCGCCCCGGAGTGGGCCGCCATACGCACCGGCCTGTTCAGCCGCGACGCCTTCGTCCCGCTGGAGCCGAGCGAGCTGGCCGAGGACGGCACCCTGCACATCCCCTTCGAGCGCGCCCTGATCAAGGACGCCCCGGACTTCGGGGTGGGCCGCCACCTCTCCCCCGAGCAGGAACTCCAGCTCTACCACCACTACGGCCTGGACACGACACCGCCGAACGCCCCGCCGTCCCCACCCCCGCCCGACCAGGACTTCGGCCGTATCGCCGGCACGGAAGCCCCCTGACCGACACACGCCCTAGCCCTCCACCGCCGCCCGAGCCGCTTCAGACGCCGCTTCGAGCCCCGCTCCTGCCGCCGTCACGCGCCCCGGCCCGGCGGCGACCAGCGGCAACGGCTCCGCAGGCTCCAGGTCCGGGTCGTCCGTCCGGAACGTCCGCACCCGTCCGGGCGGCGAGTACGGCGTCTCGAAGCGCACCGTCACCCGCCCGAGCCCGCTCCCCTGCACCCAGCCGTGCCCGTACTCGGCATGCCGCACGTCGTGCCCGGCCACCCACCGCCGCTCGGCAGGCACCACCGGCTCCACGGCCCGCTCCCCCTCCGGATCACCCGCGGCCACCTCCGCGGCCGCCGCCCCACCGGCATCCTCCCCCGCCGCCCCTTCGGCACCGGCCAGGGCCGCCTCAGCAGCCTGGGCCTGCGCGAAGAGATCCTCCTGCGTGTAGTCCGCGAGCCCCGTGACGCCCACTCCGAGCAGCCGCACCCCTCCCGTGGTGTCCACGGACTCCAGCAACCGCGCCGCGGCCTCCCGCACCACTCCAGGGTCGTCCGTGGGCCCGCGCAGCGTCTCGGACCGCGTCAGCGTCGAGAAGTCGAACCTCCGCACCTTGAGCACGATGGTCCGCCCGGAGTGCCCGGCCGCCCGCAGCCGCTGCACACACCGCTCCGCGAGCCGCCCCACCTCCGCCCTGACCCGCACCCGGTCGTGGATGTCCACGTCGTACGTGTCCTCGACGCTGACCGACTTCGACTCCCGCTCGGCCACCACGGGCCGCTCGTCGTGCGCGAGCGCCATCGCGTACAGCGAGCCCCCGTGGGCCTTCCCCAGCAGTCGTACGAGCTCGTCCTCACCCGCCTCCGCGAGCTCCTCGACCGTCGTGATCCCGGCCCGCCGCAAATGGTCCCCCGTAGCAGGCCCCACCCCGGGCAACGTCCGCACGGACATCGGCCCCAGCAGGGCGCGCTCCGTCCCCGGGGCGATCAGCACGAGACCGTTCGGCTTGGCCTCCTCCGAGGCGATCTTCGCCAGCATCTTGGAGACGGCGAGCCCCACCGACCCGGCGAGCCCCGTCACCGCCCTGATGTCTGCCCGCAGCCGCTCCCCCACGGCCCTGGCCGACTCCTCGTCGTCGGCGACGCCGCCGGCCTCCAGGTCCACGAAGGCCTCGTCCAGGCTGAGCGGCTCCACCAGCGGCGACAGCTCCCGCAGGAGCCCCATCACCTGCTCGCTGATCTCCCGGTACAACCCGAAGCGCGGCACGAGATACGCGGCGTTCGGCGCCAGCCTGCGCGCCTGCCCCATGGGCATCGCCGAGTGCACTCCGAACCGCCGCGCCTCGTAAGAAGCGGTCGCCACCACACCCCGCGGCCCCAGCCCGCCCACGACCACGGCCTTGCCACGCAGACTGGGCTTCGCGGCCTGCTCCGCGGACGCGTAGAAGGCATCCATGTCCAGATGCAGGATCGTCGGGGCGCTTCTCACATCTCCGATGCTGCCCTACGCCACTGACAACGCGGCCTCAGACCGCCTTGTTGCGCCTTCTGGCCAGCTCGTCGGCCGGATTGTGCCCGATGAGCGTCTCCCCGGTGTCGATGCGCTCGCCGTGCAGCTGGGACAGCGCGGCCTCGACGTCACGCCAGACGACCCCCACAGCGATCCCGAAGACCCCCTGGCCGCCCTGGAGCAGCTCGTGGACCTCGCTGGAGGACGTGCACTCGTAGACCGTGGCGCCGTCGCTCATCAGCGTCATCCGCTCCAGGTCGCGGAACCCGCGCTCCCGCAGATGCTGCACCGTCGTACGGATGTTCTGCAGCGAGACCCCGGTGTCGAGGAACCGCTTCACGATCTTGAGGACGACGACGTCGCGGAAGCTGTAGAGCCGCTGCGTCCCTGAGCCGCCCGCGGCCCGCACGCTGGGCTCGACCAGGCCCGTACGGGCCCAGTAGTCGAGTTGCCGGTAGGTGATGCCCGCGGCCGCGCACGCGGTGGGACCGCGGTAGCCGACCTGCTCGGAATGCTCGGACGTCGTGTCCCCGCTCCCCTGGACCGCCATCGGTCGAGTCGGAGAGTGACCGGCCGCGCCGCCGTGGAGCGGGTACGGACCGCCCATCGCCGTACCGTCGCCGCTGCTTCTCACGCCGACCTCCCTCCTTGACCTGCCTTCTCGACGGTAGGCAGTCGCCAGGGGCTCGTCAACGATCGCCACACTCGGCACGCCGAGTGATAATCACCCTGAGAGTGGTTTCCCGTACCTCACCGCGGGGAAAGGCTAGCCGAATGGCCCGACGGAGAGCCGCAGGAAGCGGCTCACTGGCTGTTGGTGCCGAAGTCCTCGGGCGAGATCTGGTCGAGGAACTCGCGGAACTTCTCCACCTCGTCCTCCTGCTCGTCCGGGATCGCGATGCCGGCGTCGTCCAGGACACCGTCGCTTCCGAAGATGGGCGTCCCGGTGCGCAGGGCCAGCGCTATGGCGTCGGACGGACGCGCGCTCACCTCGACACCGCTGGCGAAGACCAGCTCCGCGTAGAAGACCCCTTCCCGCAGGTCCGTGATGCGCACTTCGGAGAGCTCCTGGCCCACCGCTTCCAGCACGTCCTTGAACAGGTCGTGGGTCAGCGGCCGTGCGGGTGCCATGCCCTGCTGCGCGAAGGCGATGGCGGTCGCCTCACCTGGACCGATCCAGATGGGGAGGTACCGGTCGCCTCCCACTTCACGCAGGAGCACGATCGGCTGGTTGGAGGGCATTTCGACCCGGACACCTACGACGTCGAGCTCGTTCACACAGCAACCCTAGGACGTGGCTGGCAGGTTTGGGTAGTCGGGCACCCGCCGAGTACCGGACGGGACTGGGCGAGTCAGGGCAATCTGATGCCGAGCGCCGTCTGCACGAGCGCCGAATGCAGCCGCCCCGTCAGGCCCGCCAGCTCTTTGGCGCGGGCCTCGGCATGGGCTCTGGTCTGCGGATTACGGTGCCGCCGCAGCGGAGCGAGCACCTGGTCGACGAGCCCGGCCTCGCGATCCGCGGCGGCCTTCATGGCCCGCAGGTGCCGTGGCTCGATGCCGAACCGGCCGAGTTCGACCACGAGTGAGGCGACCGTGACCGCCTCCGCGTCGTACCCGCCGTCCGGCAACGGTGCGACGAGGCCGTACGCCTCCCACTCGGCGAGCTGTACCTCGTCGATCTCGGCGGCCGCCAGCAGCTCGGCACGGCCCACACGGGCCGCCGTCGGCCCCTCGGCCTCGCCGGGGCCCTGGGCGTCGCCGACGTCCCCCTGACGCCCCAGGGACGGCATCGGGGGCCTCTCGCCGCGCTCCAGCGCGTCGAGGTGCTCACGGATGACCTTGAGCGGCAGATAGTGGTCCCGCTGCATCCGCAGGACCTGACCGAGCCGCTCGACGTCCTCCGGGCTGAACTTCCGGTATCCGGAAGGGGTGCGCTGGGGCTCGATGAGCCCCTCGGACTCCAGAAACCGGATCTTGGAGATCGTGACCTCGGGAAATTCGGCACGCAGTTCGTTCAGCACGGTGCCGATGCTCATCAGCCGGCGGTCCGCGGCGGCGGTGCCGTGACCGGCACCGCCCCTCGGTGTTTGAAGCATGGACCTTCCCTGGGGATCCCCCCGGACGGCGTCTGGGGGAGGGTCAGATGCCGACGGCCCGCTGGCTCGCGTAGAAGACCAGTCGGTACTTGCCGATCTGCACCTCGTCGCCGTTCGACAGCGAGACCGAGTCGATCCGCTCCCGATTGACGTACGTGCCGTTGAGGCTGCCCACGTCGGCGACGGTGAAGGAACCGTCCCCGAGGCGACGGAACTCCACGTGGCGACGCGACACCGTCACGTCGTCCAGGAAGATGTCGCTCTGCGGGTGACGCCCCGCCGTGGTCAGCTCACCGTCGAGCAGGAAACGACTGCCCGAGTTCGGCCCGCGGCGCACCACCAGGAGCGCCGAGCCGAGCGGCAGTGCGTCGACGGCCGCCTGCGCCTCCGGGGAGAGCGCGGGAGACGGGTTCGTACCCGTCGCCTCGGCGTCGTAGGCCTCCAGGCCCGAGATGGAGATCGTCGAGGTCGTCTCCGACGCGCGCTCCGGTGCGGCACCGGCCCGCAGCGGCGCACCGCAGTTGGAGCAGAACCGGCTCGCCTCGGCGTTTCGGTTACCGCACCTCGTACACACCAGCGCCATGGACGGGTCCTCCTGCCGTGGCTGCCCCGCAGGGGCATTCGATGCGTACGGGTCGGAGGTGTACCCTCCACCCGCACTTGAGGTTGAAGGTTCTCCGAAACCTATGCGTCCGGGACCGGCAGGGTCAACAGACGACGCGCCCTGTCCGCCCGAAATGTCACCGCCTGGACCAGCGACCTGATCGCGGAACATCGGGCGCCCCGCGCCCTGCTCCTCGGCATCTCCATGGCGCGGAGCACGGTGCCGGGCAGTGGCCGGATTGCCGCTGTCCTCTCGTGCGCTCTTGCCGAACAACTTCGCAAACAACTTCACGGGCGATTCCCCTTGACCGAAACAGACCCGCCCGTGGGGCAGGACGAACCCTGATTGCACACACCGGCATTCATCGGTGAGCCAGACATCCTCACAACGTCCGTGGCCACCAAACAGTTTCCACCACGCACCACGCTTCCGGTGCGCCGACCCCCCGCAACCTCATGCCCCCGCCCGACGACCCTCATGCGTCCGCCCCTCACTGGGAGGACGACCGAGCGTAGTCAGGCTGCTTCGCAGGTCGCAAGGCGTTCACGACGATCTTCTCCGAGCGTTCCACGGTGACCGTGGCCTGCTCCTTCTCCAGAGTCTGCACCACGCCTCCCGGAATGTTCAGCGCAGGTTCGAGATCCTGCGGCTTGCCGATCACCTTGAAGAGGTACGGTTCGCCGACCTTGTGGCCGTCCACCCGTACTCCCCCGCCGCCGGCGTCCGACAGATAGGTGTTCGCCACGACGCGTACGTCGTTGATCTGGATCGCCTCGGCGCCCGCGGCGCGCAGCTCCTGAATGGCGTCGAGCAGCATGTCCGCCTCGATCGCCCCTTTCCTGTCCTCGATGGTGAGCGTGATGCCGGGCCCCTGGGCCGCCACCGTGCCTGCCAGGATGCCGAGTTGCCGTTCCCGCTCGACCGTCTGCTTGCGCGCCTCCTCGGCTTGATCCGAACTGTTCTCCAGTCCGGTCCGCTGTTCCTCAAGGCGTCGCTTCTCTTCTTCCAGACGCTCGGTACGGTCATCCAGTTCATCGAGGATGCGTACGAGATCTTCTTGCCTCGCGCCGCGCAGCGCGCTGCTGTCGTTGTTGGACCGCACCTGGATGGCCAGGCCGAGGCCCAGCACGAACAGCAGCAGGGCGACGATGAGTTGGGGCCGGGTCACCCGTGGCGGCCACAGGCCCTTCACCAGCCGCTGACGGCCGGTGAGCTGCGGCTTCCCCCCGGGCTCCGCGGACGCGGGCGTCTCGGGGGCGCTGGGAACCTCGGCGGGAAGTTCCTTGCGCCGGTTGTACTCGGGCCTCTCGTCGGCACTCATCGGCGTCACGCCCTGAAGACGTGCCGGCGGATCGCCGCGGCGTTGGAGAAGATCCGGATGCCGAGGACCACGACGACGCCGGTGGACAACTGGGCACCGACGCCGAGCTTGTCGCCCAGGAACACGATGAGCGCGGCCACCACCACGTTCGACAGGAACGACACCACGAACACCTTGTCGTCGAAGATGCCGTCGAGCATCGCCCGCAGCCCTCCGAACACGGCGTCGAGAGCCGCGACCACGGCGATCGGGAGATACGGCTCGACCACCGCCGGAACTTCGGGCCGAACCAACAATCCGGCCACGACTCCCACGACGAGGCCCAGTACGGCGATCACGATGTGCCCTTTCCTGCCTTCGGCTCTGCTGTTCGTACGGTCACGCTCGGCGCAGCCGGCAGCCGGAGCTCGTCCGACACGGAGATGCTGGTCCTGATGCCGAAGTTCTCCTGCAGAGCATGCAGGTACTGACCGTCACGGCTGTTCTGGAAACGGGTACTCATGCGTTTCCCGTCACCCACCGCGAGCACCGTATACGGCGGCACCAGCGGTCTGTTGTCGACCAGTATCGCGTCACCCGCGGCCCTGATCGCCGACAGGGCGGTGAGCCGCTGGTCGTTGATCGAGATCGCCTCGGCGCCCGACTGCCACAGGCCGTTGACGACGCGCTGCATGTCGCGGTCGCGCACCCGTCCGGTGTCGGAGAATCCGGAGCTCTCGCGCGGCCCGCCGCCGCCCTGGTCGGCCTGCTTCTTGTCGTCCACGACGAGCTTCACGCCGGGCCCCTGGGCTTCCGTGGCTCCGGAGAGGAGTCCGAGCAACTCGCCCTGGCTGCCGCCGTGCTGTTTCAGCGCGGCGCGCTGCCGCTCGCCGACGTCGTCGCGGAGCTCGTCCACGTCGTCTTCGAGGCGGTCGGCTCCCGCCGTCGCCTCTTCGACGCGGTCGATGAGCTCCTCGCGCTCCTTCGCAAGTACCGGCGCCTCTATGCGCGCCTGCGCGGCCCCCACGGTGACCACCAGCGCGGCGAGCACCAGCCCGGCCGCGAGCCCGAGTTTGGCCCGCAGGGGGCGAGGGACACCACTGTTCCCCCTGGCCTGCTTGCGGGCGGCCGCTTCCGCGTACCCCTCGTCCAGGCTGTGGTCCATGACGGTGGTGAGCAGCGACATGGACGCGTCCGGGCGCCGGGGGCGCGAGGGGGTGCTCCGAACGGGGGGCTGCTGCGGCATGCCGCACATCGTCGCACGTCGGGGGCGCTACCTCCGAATGGCCCCACCGACGCGCCGGGCAGCACCCGTTGTGGGTGCTGCCCGGCGCTCGGAAAGGTCAGCGACCTGCGCTGTCCACCACCGCGGACCACTCGTCGAGCAGCGCCTGGGCGGACGCGTCGTCGGGGCCCTCGGCCCACAGATGGGTGACGGCCTCGGCCGGGTCGGGCAGCACGAGCACCCACCGTCCGTCGGTCTCCACGACCCGCACACCGTCGGTGGTGTCCACGGACCGCTCGCCGGCCTCCTCCACCACGCGCCGCATCACGAGCCCCTTGACCGCCCACGGCGTCGCGAGGTCCCGCCGCAGCACGTGGGCGCGCGGGATGCGCGCGTCGATCTGGCTCAGGGTGAGCTGCGTACGCGCCACAAGACCGATGAGCCGCACGAACGCGGCAGTTCCGTCGAAGACGCCGCTGAACTCGGGGACGATGAACCCGCCCCGCCCGTCACCGCCGAAGATGGTGGAGTCGGCCCGGCCGACCCTCGTCAGATCGTCGGGCGACGTGGTCGTCCAGTCCACCTGCGTCCCGTGGTACGCGGCGACCTGCTCGGCGATGCGCGTCGTCGTCACCGGCAGCGCGACCCGCCCACTGCGCCGCTCGGCGGCCACCAGGTCGAGCATCACCAGCAGGGCCCGGTCGTCCTCGACGATCCGGCCCTTCTCGTCGACGAGCGAAAGCCGCTCGCCCACCGGGTCGAACCGCACCCCGAAGGCGGCGCGGGCGGACGCCACGATCTCCCCGAGCCGGACGAGCCCGGCCCTGCGGGACTCGGCGGTCTCCGTGGGCCGCGACTCGTCGAGCCCCGGGTTGATGGTCAGCGCGTCCACCCCGAGCTTGCCGAGGAGGCTCGGCAGTACCAGCCCGGCACTGCCGTTGGACGCGTCGACGACGACCTTGAGACCGGACTCGGCGACGCCTGTGGTGTCCACGTTCCGGAGCAGCGACCCCGTGTAGGAGTCGAAGACGCTGGACGGGAAGTGCAGGTCGCCGATCTCCCCGGGGAAGGCCCGCCGGTACTCCTGGCGCGCGTAGACCCGGTCCAGCTTCCGCTGGCTGCCCTGCGAGAGGTCCCCGCCCTGCTCGTCGAAGAACATGATGTCGACGGAGTCCGGCACCCCAGGCGTGGTGCGGATCATGATCCCGCCGGCGCTTCCTCTGGCCGTCTGCTGCCGCGCGACGGGCAGGGGCACGTTCTCAAGATCTCGTACGTCGATGGCGCTGGCCTGCAACGCCGAGATCACCGCCCGCTTCAGCGCCCGCGCGCCTCGTGAGTGGTCACGCGCGGTGGTGACGGTGGATCCCTTCTTCAGGGTCGTGGCATACGCACCGGCCAGGCGCACGGCGAGTTCGGGCGTGATCTCCACGTTCAGGATTCCGGAGACTCCGCGCGCTCCGAAGAGGTGCGCCTGCCCACGGGACTCCCAGATGACCGAGGTGTTGACGAAGGCGCCGGCCTCGATGGTCTTGAAGGGGTAGACCCTGACGTTGCCCTGGATGATCGATTCTTCGCCGACGAGACACTCGTCGCCGATGACCGCGCCGTCCTCGATGCGGGCCGCGCGCATGATGTCGGTGTTCTTGCCGACGACGCAGCCCCGCAGGTTGCTGTGCTGCCCGATGTAGACGTTGTCGTGCACGACGGCCTTGTGCAGGAAGGCGCCGCTCTTCACCACGACGTTGGAGCCCACGACGGTGTGCTCGCGGATTTCGACGTCCGCTTCGATCTTGGCGTAGTCCCCGACGTACAACGGTCCGCGCAGGACGGCGTCGGGATGCACCTCCGCCCCTTCCGCCACCCAGACCCCGGGAGAGATCTCGAAGCCGTCCAGCTCGACGTCCACCTTGCCCTCAAGGACGTCGGCCTGCGCCTTGACGTAGCTCTCGTGCGTGCCGACGTCCTCCCAGTAGCCCTCGGCGATGTAGCCGTAGACGGGCTTGCCTTCCTTCATCAGCTGCGGAAAGACGTCACCGGACCAGTCGACGGGCACATCGGCCTCGACGTAGTCGAAGACTTCGGGCTCCATGACGTAGATGCCCGTGTTCACCGTGTCGGAGAAGACCTGGCCCCAGGTCGGCTTCTCCAGGAAGCGCTCGACCTTTCCTTCTTCGTCGACGATGGTGATGCCGAATTCCAGCGGATTGGGTACGCGCGTCAGGCAGACGGTGACCAGGGCGCCCTTTTCCTTGTGGAAGGCGATCAGGTCGGTGAGGTCGAAATCGGTCAGAGCGTCACCGGAGATCACGAGGAAGGCGTCGTCCTTCAGCGCTTCCTCGGCGTTCTTCACGCTGCCTGCGGTACCGAGCGGTTTCTCTTCGTTGGCATAGGTGAGCTCCATCCCAAGCTCTTCGCCGTCGCCGAAGTAGTTCTTGACGAGAGACGCCAGGAACTGCACTGTCACTACGGTCTCGGTGAGCCCATGCCTCTTCAACAGCCGAAGCACGTGCTCCATGATCGGCCGGTTGGCCACGGGCAGGAGCGGCTTGGGCATGCTAGAGGTCATGGGGCGAAGGCGTGTGCCCTCACCGCCGGCCATCACGACGGCCTTCATGTCGGAAGCGTCCTCCTCAATAGACGACGATTTAGCCGACGAGCTCACCTGAATGGACCCGCACATGTCGGATGCGGGCCCATGGAGCCTCTACAGCCACCGAATCGGCGAGCTCAATCGGCCGGGTTGTCCGCCTTGACAAGTCGGCGGACCTGAACCACATATAGGATCCCTGCCCACCAGTAGAGCGTTGTACCCCATCCGGCGAACGCCCATCCGAAAATAGCAGCGGGTGTGGCGATCCAGCCACTTGCGTCGCTCAGCAGCAGTAGTGGAAAGGCGTACATCAGGTTGAAGGTGGCGGCCTTGCCGAGGAAGTTCACCTGGGGCGGCGGATAGCCGTGGCGCCTGAGGATCCCGACCATCACCAGCAGGACCAGCTCGCGCAGCAGCAGCGCCGCGGTCAGCCAGAGCGGGAGAATCTCCCGCCAGGTCAGGCCGACCAGCGTCGAGAGGATATAGAGCCGATCGGCCGCGGGGTCGAGCAGCCGGCCGAGCTTGCTGATCTGGTTCCACCGGCGTGCGAGCTTGCCGTCGAGGTAGTCACTGACGCCGCTGAGCGCCAGGACCAGCAGCGCCCAGCCGTCACTGTTGGGCCCTCCGAACTCGGGCCTGAGGATCAACCACAGGAAGAGAGGTACGCCGGCGAGGCGCGCCATGCTGAGGATGTTCGGGATGGTGAGGACCCGGTCCGTCTGGACGCGAGTCTCCTGGACCTCCACCCGGGGGCCTCCTGTGGGAAAGAGCCAATGATGCCCCCTGACCTTACCCTCAGTTGTGGCAGGTCGGCGCGGAGGGGTGGCCGGGCTCCCAGAACACCCGAAAAACAAAAAAAGCCGTGCCCCCCGGAACTTAATCCAGGGGGCACGGCTATAAAAGGAGTTCGGCGGCGTCCTACTCTCCCACAGGGTCCCCCCTGCAGTACCATCGGCGCTATGAGGCTTAGCTTCCGGGTTCGGAATGTAACCG
>NZ_JBFAHP010000023.1:0-133122 GCF_040654255.1 Streptomyces sp. NPDC050732 | reverse complement strand
CGGGTCGGGGTTTTCCGGGGCCCCCCTAGGGGTGGTGGGGTGGCTACGTGTGGGGGGGGGCCGCGGCGGGGGGGGGGGGGGCGCCGGCCGGCGACTGCCTCGGAGCCCGGGGGTCACCCCCCGGGCAACTCGGATATCCGCGCGATAGTGATCATCTCTCTCGTACGACGACGAAGTCGGCGAGCGCGACGAGCTGCGCCCGCACCCGGTCCGGCATCCGGACGTGGTCCAGTGCCTCGATGGCGATGGCGTGCTGGCGGCGGGCCTCCTTGGCGGTCCACTCGCGGCCGCCCGCCTCTTCGATCAGGGCGGCGCGCGCGGCGAACTCGTCCTCGGAGAAGTTCTCGAAGTCGCTGCTCTTGGAGTCGGCGGTGAGCAGCTCGCCGAGCCGCTCGGAGGCCGGGCCGCCCGCGGCGAGCGCGGCGACCACGGGCAGCGACTTCTTGCGCTGCCGCAGATCGCTCCACGTCTGCTTTCCGGTGGCCTCCGGGTCGCCCCAGATGCCGAGCAGGTCGTCCACGGCCTGGAAGGCGAGGCCGAGGTGGTAGCCGTACTTCTCCAGCGTGTCGGCGGTGTGGTCGTCCGCGCCGCCGAGGACGGCACCGATGGAGACCGCGCAGGCGAGCAGGGCGCCGGTCTTCTTGCCCTCCATCTCCAGGCACTCCTCGACGGTGACCCGGTCGCGGTGCTCGTAGCTGATGTCCTGTGCCTGGCCGTCGATCAGGGCGCGCGTGGCGGTGATGAGGCGACGGGTGGCGCGGCCCGCCTCGACGGTGCCGAGCTCCAGGAGGATCTCGTTGCCGAGGGCGAAGAGGGCGTCGCCGACGAGGATGGCCTGTGCGGGACCGTGCACCTTCCACACCGTGTCGCGGTGCCTGCGCTGCTCGTCGCCGTCCATCAGGTCGTCGTGCAGCAGCGAGAAGTTGTGCACGAGCTCGACGGCGACCGCGCCGGGGACGCCGATCTCGGGGGCCGCGCCCGCGGCCTCCGCGGAGAGCAGGGCGAGCGCGGGGCGCACGGCCTTGCCGCCGTCGCCGTCGGACGGGTTGCCCTCGGCGTCGATCCAGCCGAAGTGGTAGGCGGCGACGGTGTCCATGGGCGGCGCGAGGCGGTCCACCGCGGCCCGCAGCACCGGGGTGGCCAGCGTCCTTCCTTGTTCGAGCAGTGAGGTCACGTCCACCGTGTCGGCAGCCGTTTTCTCGGCCGAGGGCACAGTCGGCACAGTTTCTCCTCTTGTTCCGGTGCTGTTTCTCTGGGGACCTGACCCCAGCAGGTCGAGCTTCACGCCACCGCCTCCTCGAACGCGAAGAGATGATCACGGGGGCGGTCGAGGGTGGAGAGTGCCGCTTCGGCCGCGCTGATGCCGCTGCGGACGGCGCCCTCCATGGTCGCGGGCCAGCCGGTCGCGGTCCACGCGCCCGCGAGGTAGAGGCCGCGGGCCTTGGTGCGGGCACCGGGGCGGAGCCTGCCGACGCCGGGGGTGGGTGCGAACGTCGCCGTCCGCTCGCGGGTGACGAAGAAGTCCCGCACCTCGGCGCCGTGTGCCGCGGGCAGCAGCCGCTCCAGCTCGGGGAGATAGCGCTCGCGCAGCGCGGCGACGGGCGCGTCGATCTCGTCCTGGGCGGCCGACTGGGAAACCGCCAGGTACTGGCCCTCGGTGAGGCCGGAGGCCTCGGTCCGGTCGAAGACCCACTGGACGGGCGAGCCGATGGCGGCGAAGAACGGCCGCTTCAGCACCTTGCGGTCGTAGACGACATGGAGGTTGAGGATCGGCGCGGTGTCGATGTCGAGCAGCCGGTCGGGCTGGTCGAGCGCGCCGTCCGGGAGGAGGTCGTGCGTCTCGTGCTGCGGCACGGCGAGCACCACGGAGTCGGCCTCCAGGGTCTCGCCGGGCACTTCCACGCGCCAACCGCCGTTGTCCGTACGGGAGATGGAGGTGACGCGCGCCTTCAGTTCGGTGCGGACGCCCGCGGCGTCGAGCGCCTTGCGGGCCAGCGTGTCGTGCAGGTCGCCGAGGGGTGCTCGGGCCCAGCCGATGTCGGCGGCGCCCGGTTCCGAGAGCAGCCCGGTCTTGAAGACCATCGCGGCGAGCCCGAGGGAGGCGTCGCCCGCGACGGCGTTGAGCGTCGCGACGCCCACCAGGTCCCAGAGCGCCTCGATGGCGCGCGCCGACTGGCCGTGCCTGGCCAGCCAGCTGCCGAAGTCCTGGCCGTCGAGCGCGGGATCGGCCGGGTCCAGCCCCTTGAGGGCGAGCGCCGCGCGCCCCACCTTGGCGCGCTCGGCGACCGACAGATGGGGGTACGTGGCGAGGCTCGCCGCCAGGTGCAGGGGCACGGGCAGCGCGGTGCGCCGCAGCCGGCCGAGCCGGTTGCGGTCGGCGTCGAGGACGGGCACGTCGAGACGTTCCTGCAGGGGGGCGAGGTGCGCGCCTTTGACGCGGTCGAGGAACCAGCGGTAGGCGGTGCAGCAGCGCAGGTAGACGTGCTGGCCGTTGTCGACGGTCAGCGCGCCGCGCCGGAAGGAGAAGGCGAGGCCGCCGAGGCGCGGCCGCCCTTCGAGCAGCGTCACGCGCAGTCCCGCGTCGGCGAGCGCGAGCGCGGCGGTGATGCCGGCGAGGCCGCCGCCGACCACCACTGCGGCCGCCCCTGCGGGACGGCCTCCGGCGTTCTCGATCAGCCCCTCTGGCTGCATGTCTTCCCTCTTCATGCACCCACCCCTTCGGCCGTTGCAGTCTGGGACGCGACCATGGAGCGGAGGGTTGCCCGCCGCTTTGCGAACGCTGTCCCAGCTGTCCCACGATCACTCCGGCTGCGCATCACACACGCCTCCGGACGGTCTGTCGTGACACGTTCCGCGCGTCGAGGCCGGACAGTCCGCGCACGGCGACGTACGCCTTCTCGCGGCCCGGCAGCGAGACGCGGCCGCGCAGGACCGCTTCGGGCTCCCGCTCTATGCGGTCGAGGAGCCGGCGGTAGATGCCGGCCATCGCCGCCACACAGGCACCGCTGCGCCGGTCAAGCATCGGCAGCAGGCGATAGCCCTCGGCGAACAGGGCACGCGCGCGGCGCACCTCGAAGTGGACGAGGCCCGCGAAGTCGGATCCTGCGGGCGGCTCGGCGCCCGAGAACCCGGCGGAGCAGCCGAACTTGGCGAGGTCGTCGGCGGGCAGATACGTCCGGCCGTCCTGCGCGTCCTCGCGAACGTCCCGGAGAATGTTGGTCAGTTGGAGCGCGAGGCCGAGCGTGTCGGCATACTCCGGCGCGCGCTCGGCATGGAGCGCCCCCCGCTCCGTGCCGAACACGCCGAGCGAGAGCCGCCCGATCGCCCCGGCCACACAGCGGCAGTAGACCTTCAGGTCCTCCCACGTCTCGTACGTCGCGCCGCGTACGTCCATGAGGACGCCGTCGATCAGCTCGTCGAGGCCGTCCATCGGGATGGGGAAGTGCTCGGCGGCGTGCGCGAGGGCGACCGCGACCGGGTCGGTGTCGTCCTCCTGCACGCCTCCCGCGCGGATCCGGGCGACCAGCGCCCTGGTGTCCTCAAGCCGGTCCGCCTTGACGTCCGGGGCGAGCGCGCCGTCCCCGATGTCGTCGACCCGCCGCGAGAGCGCGTACAGCGCCGACATGGCCCGGCGCTTGGGCGCCGGCAGCAGCCGGATGCCGTACGCGAAGTTGCGCGCCTGCTGACCGGTCACCGTCTCGCAGTAGCTGTACGCGGCGAGCACCGGCGCGGACACGCGCGGATCCGACTCCACGTCCCGGCTCACCCCTCTCCTCGCAGCACTGCCCCCGCCTCGCGGAACACGCGGGGCTTGGTGGGTCTGGGCGGACCGGGAAGGACGTCGTACCCGGCGTCGACGATCGCCCGGACCGCCGCCCTGCCCCCTCCCACGAATCCGGCCAGCAGCAGCTTCAGCCTGCCGTGGACGCTACCCACCAGGGGGGTGCCTTCATTCAGCAGGCCGCGGGCGCGTTCCGCTTCGAACGCGACCAGCGCGCGCACCGACGCGCCCGCCGTCGGCCGGGCCAGGTCTGACTCGCTCACGTGGAACCGCTTCATGTCCTCGACGGGCAGGTAGATGCGGCCGCGCCGCAGGTCTTCGGCGACGTCCTGGATGTGCTCGACGATCTGCAGCCCGGTGCAGATCGCGTCCGAGTACCGGATGCGCTCGGGGGTCTCCGTGCCGGTGATGGCCAGGACGAGCCGGCCGATCGGGTTCGCGGAGAGCGCGCAGTACGCCACGAGGTCGTCGTACGTCTCGTAGCGCGTGACGGACTGGTCCTGGCGGTTCGCCTCGATCAGGGCGAGGAAGGGGGCGGCCGTCAGGGTGCCGCGCTCGGCGGCCGGCCGCAGCGCGCGCACCAGCGGGTGGCCGGGCTCACCGCCGCCGAAGACCTTGTCCAGGTCCGCCCCGACGGCGTCCAGGAGTCGCACCGGGTCGTCGGCGTCGCCGTCGCGAAGACCCAGGTGGCGGGCGTGGGCGGCCTCGGGAGCCAGGTCGCCGTCGCCGATGTCGTCGATGAGGCGGACGACGCCGTAGACGGCCATGAGGTCGTCGCGCCAGGCCCGGGGCAGGAAGAAGGGCGCCACCGGGAAGTTCTCGTCCGCGGCCTTGTCGAGGACGGCGGATGCATCGCGGAGCCGGAGATCATCCGTAGCCATTGCCGTCACATCTCCCGTTCTACACTGCCGACCCAATACATCCTATTTCGGACACGCCGCCCAGCACTCTCCGAGGTGGACCGTGCTCCGAGCCGGGGCGCCGCGCGATATCGCCCCACTTGCCGCGAATCAGCACCGGTACAGCTTACGTTGTACAACCCCGCACGCATCGTCGGGGTGTTCGGCGCATCACAACACCACACCGATTGGCGCCAAACCACCTTCGCCACCGGTGAGTTGAGGGACGCGAGGGGCCCCGGGGACACCATGTCACGACAGTGCCCCGCCGGATTCCTCCCCGGCGGGGCACTGCTGCCGAACGGGTGCACGCCCGGTGGCTCGATCGGACTACTTGCCCGTGAACTTCTCGTACTCCTTGATGACCTCGTCGGTCGGCCCGTCCATGCGCAGCTCGCCGCGCTCCAGCCACAGCACGCGGTCGCAGGTGTCGCGGATCGACTTGTTGTTGTGGCTGACCAGGAAGACCGTGCCGGCCTCCTTGCGGAGCTCGCGGATGCGGGCCTCGGAGCGCTTCTGGAACTTGCGGTCGCCGGTGGCGAGCGCCTCGTCGATCATGAGGACGTCGTGGTCCTTGGCGGCCGCGATGGAGAACCGCAGGCGGGCCGCCATGCCGGAGGAGTAGGTGCGCATGGGGAGGGTGATGAAGTCACCCTTCTCGTTGATGCCGGAGAAGTCGACGATCTCCTGGTAGCGCTCCCTGATCTGCTCGCGGGTCATGCCCATCGCGAGACCGCCGAGGATGACGTTGCGCTCGCCCGTCAGATCGTTCATCAGGGCCGCGTTGACGCCCAGCAGCGAGGGCTGGCCGTCGGTGTAGACCTTGCCCTTCTCGGCGGGGAGCAGGCCCGCGATGGCACGGAGCAGGGTGGACTTGCCGGAGCCGTTCGAACCGATCAGGCCGATGGCCTCGCCGCGGTAGGAGGTGAAGCTGACGCCGCGCACGGCGTGCACCTTGCGTACGCCCCGCTCCTCGCCACGCCTGAGGATGCGGCTCAGCGCCGAGGTGGCACTGCCCTTGCCCGTCTTCGCGCCGTTCACGCGGTAGACGATGTGCAGCTCGTCCGCGATGACGGTGGGGATGTGCGTCTTGTCGACGCCGGTGTCGTCAGCCACGGCCGTACCGCTCCTCAGCCTTCCAGAAGTACACGAAGCCGCCGGCGGCGACCACCACGGCCCAGCCGACCGCGACCGCCCAGACGTGCGTCGGCAGGTACTCGTTGCCGTAGCCGTCGATCAGCGCGAAACGCATCAGGTCCATGTAGATGGCCGCGGGGTTCCACTGCAGGATGTCCGCGATCCAGGCGGGATGGTCCTTCAGCATGACCGGGATGGAGAACATCACGCCGGAGGCGTACATCCACGTACGCATCACGAACGGCATCAGCTGCGCCAGGTCGGGGGTCTTGCTGCCCAGCCTCGCCATGACCATCGCGAGGCCCGTGTTGAAGAGGAACTGCAGGATCAGGACCGGGAGGATCAGCAGCCACGAGAGCTTGGGGTAGCTGCCGAAGCCGATCGTGATGACGAACAGCACGATCATCGAGAACAGCAGCTGCTGGAGCTGCTGCAGCGAGAACGAGATCGGCAGCGAGGCCCGGGGGAAGTGCAGCGCGCGGACCAGGCCCAGGTTGCCGGAGATCGACCGGACGCCCGCCATCACCGAGGACTGCGTGAAGGTGAAGACGAAGACGCCGGTGACCAGGAACGGAATGTAGACCTCACGTTCGAAGCCGCGGTCCGCCTTCAGGATCAGACCGAAGATCAGGAAGTAGACGAGCGCGTTCAGGAGCGGCGTCGCCACCTGCCACAGCTGGCCGAGCTTGGCCTGGCTGTACTGGGCGGTGAGCTTCGCCTGGGAGAAGGCGAGGATGAAGTGGCGCCGTCCCCAGAGCTGGCGGACGTACTCGAAAAGTCCGGGCCGGGCGCCGCTGACGGTCAGACCGTACTTGGCGGCGAGGTCGGCGCGGGAGAGCCCGTCATCGGGCGGCGGTGTCGACGGGGATGCTGTCACCGCGACTCCGCCGTCATGCGTTGTCTCACTCACGAGTGGAAACTTTCGTCTTCAGATGCGCAGCCGGTCGGGCATAGGCGTGGGCCAGGGACCGGGGTATGGCCCGAATGCTCTCAGACCCGAGCTTGTCAGATGACAGGAGGTCGGCCCAGTCGCGTCAGCCGCCATACCGTACGCCACTTCATCGGCCTGCGAGGTCCGCAGGGCGTGGTCCAGCCCTCCTTGAAGCCGCCGAACCAGGCCTTCAGGGCGGGGCCCGAGGGGCGCCGGGCGAGGGTGAGGAGCATCCAGACGCCGAGGTAGACCGGGACCAGGAGCGCGGGAAGATTGCGACGGGCCAGCCAGACGCGGTTGCGGGCCACCATCCGGTGGTAGACCGCGTGCCGGGAGGGGGCCGTCGTCGGGTGGAAAAGGACCATGTCGGAGCGGTAGTCGATCATCCAGCCCGCGTTCAGCGCGCGCCAGGCGAGGTCGGTCTCCTCGTGCGCGTAGAAGAACTCGCCGGGCAGCCCGCCGACCTCGGCGATGACCTTCGTACGGACGGCGTTGGCGCCGCCGAGGAAGGTCGTCACGCGCGAGGAGCGCATCGGGTCGGAGGCCCGCAGCCGCGGCACGTGGCGGCGCTGGGTCTCCCCCGTCTCCGGGTCCGCGATGCGGAAGCTGATGATGCCGAGCTCCGGGTCGGCGGCGAAGGCCTCGCGGCACAGCTGTGCCGTGTCCATGTTCGCGAGGAGGCCGTCGTCGTCCAGGAAGAGCAGGATGTCGACGTCGGTGCCGCCGGGTCCGAAGGCCTCGATGCCGACGTTGCGGCCGCCGGGGATGCCGAGGTTCTCGGGCAGCTCGACGGTGCGTACAACCGACGAGGACGCTGCGACCTCGGGCACGGGGGCGCCGTTGCCGACCACGACCACCTCGACCGGGTCGCCGTCCTGCTTGGCGACCGAGTCGAGGAGGGCGCGCAGCTCCTGCGGCCGGTTGCCCATCGTGATGATGACGGCGCCGACCTTCAGCTTCTCTGCCGGGGTGGCCGGAGTGCTCGGGGTGTTCACTTCAACCTGCTCGATACGAGGATGGACACGAGGTGGAGCAGGGTCTGGAGCATCGCGATGCCCGCGAGGACCGCGACGCCGACGCGCGAGAAGAAGAGGTCGCCGCGGGCCTGGTCCACGATCGCGAGGACCAGGATCAGCAGGGACGCCTCGACGCCGAGGATCAGCCGGTGGAACTTCAGCGCGGCGGCGGCCCTGCGGGCCAGCGCCATGCCGGAGGAGCGCGGCTCGGACGCCGACTCCTTGACCGGCTCCTTGCCCGTCTGGTGACGGGCGACACCGACGAGGTCGGTCTCGGCCTTGATCAGGATCGCGCCGAGGGCGGCCAGGGTGCCGAGGAAGGCCCACAGCCAGTCGATGCGTCCGGAGCCCCACAGGTCGGCGGCGCGCAGGCCGAAGCCGACCAGGACCGCGGCGTCGCACAGGTAGGCGGCGACCCGGTCCAGGTACACGCCGGCCATCGAGTACTGCTTCTTCCAGCGGGCGATCTCGCCGTCGACGCAGTCGAGCAGCAGATACAGCTGGACCGCGAGCACGCCGAGCACGGCGCCCGTGACGCCCGGCACCAGCAGGGCCGGGGCGGCGAGGGCGCCGGCGACGGTCATCACGTAGGTCAGCTGGTTGGGCGTGACCCGCGTGTTCACCAGGTGCCGGTCGATGCGGAGGGAGACCTCGCGCATGTAGAGCCGGCCGGCCCAGTGTTCGCCGCTGCGCCGGTCCTTCACCCCCGGGGGGTGAACAACCGGGCGGAGCTCAGCTACCGATGGCTTTTGCATAGTCGGCGTATGCGTCCCTGATCTGGTCGGTGGACAGGTCGAGGTGTTCCAGGATCGTGTAGCGGCCCGGGCGGGTCTGCGGAGCGAACTCCACGACCTTCACGAACTCCTCCACGGTGAAGCCGATCTCCTCCGGCAGCACGGGCAGGCCGTGGCGGCGCAGCACCTGGGCCATGTACGCGGACTCCTCGCGGGCACCGCGCAGGTGCATCGCGAAGGCCGCGCCCAGGCCGCACTGCTCGCCATGGCTGGCGGCGCGCTTGGGGTAGAGGAGGTCGAAGGCGTGGTTGATCTCGTGGCAGGCGCCCGACGCGGGGCGGGAGTCGCCCGAGATGGACATCGCGATGCCGGTGAGCACCAGGCCCTCGGCGAGCACCTGGAGGAAACCGTCGTCGCCGACGCCGCCGGGGTGGCGGAGCACGGCCTCGCCCGCCTGCCGGGCCATCGCGGCCGCGAGGCCGTCGATGTCCTCGCCGCGCTCACGGGCGGCGAGCTCCCAGTCGCGGATCGCGGAGATGTTGGACAGCGCGTCGCCGATGCCGGAGCGGACGAAGCGGACCGGGGCCTCGCGGATGATGTCGAGGTCGATGACGACCGCGATGGGGTTCGGCACGCCGTACGAGCCGCGGCCCGCGTCGTTGTCGAGGGTCGCGACCGGCGAGCAGAGGCCGTCGTGCGACAGGTTCGTCGCGACGGCGACCAGCGGCAGGCCGACGCGCGCCGCGGCGAACTTGGCGCAGTCGATGATCTTGCCGCCGCCGAGGCCGACGACCGCGTCGTAACGGCCCGACTTCCTGATGTCTTCGCCGAGCTTGATGGCGTCGTCGAGCGTGCCGCCACCGACCTCGAACCACTCCGCGCCGCTCAGCGAGGGCATCAGCCGCTCGCGGAGCACCGCGCCCGAGCCACCGCTGATGGCGATGGCGAGTTTGCCGGTCGACGAGCAGATCCGCTGGTCGGCGAGGACACCGGCCAGGTCGTCGATCGCCCCCGGCCGGATGTCGACGACGACCGGCGAGGGGATGAGCCTCGTCAGTACTGGCACGCGATCTCCCGGCCCTTGGCGAGGTCGTCGTGGTTGTCGATCTCGACCCACTTGACGTCGCCGATCGGGGCCACGTCGACCTTGAAGCCGCGGTTGACGAGCTCCTGGTAGCCGTCCTCGTAGTAGAGGTCGGGGTCGCGCTCGAAGGTGGTCTTCAGCGCGTCGGCGAGCTCCTCGGCGGCGGAGCCCTCGATGAGGGTGACGCCGATGTACTCGCCGGTGGCCTCGGAGGGGTCCATCAGCTTGGTGATGCGCTGCACGCCCTTGGCGTCGTCGACGATGACCTTCATCTCCTCGTCGGCGAGCTGCTTCACCGTGTCGAGGGCGAGGATGATCTTCTGGCCGTTGCCGCGGGCGGCGAGCAGCGTCTTCTCGACGGAGACGGGGTGCACGGTGTCGCCGTTGGCGAGGATCACGTCGTGCTTGATGGCGTCACGGCCGCACCACAGGGAGTAGGCGTTGTTCCACTCCTCGGCCTTGTCGTTGTCGATCAGGGTCAGCTTGAGGCCGTACTTCGCCTCCAGAGCCGCCTTGCGCTCGTAGACGGCCTCCTTCTTGTAGCCGACGATGATCGCGACCTCGGTCAGACCGATCTCGGCGAAGTTGCCGAGCGTCAGGTCGAGGATGGTGGTCTCACCGTCGACGGGCACCAGAGCCTTGGGCAGGGTGTCCGTGTAGGGGCGAAGACGCCGTCCGGCGCCGGCCGCCAGCACGAGGCCGATCATGCGGGTTCTCCTTCATCGTGTACGGCGGGTGCGCCCTGTTTCTCGGCGGCGACCCAGAAGCGGATGCTCTCGACGAGCACCACGAGTGCCACGGCCACGGCGAGTGCCGTGAGCGCGACGGGAAAATCTGTGGCGGGCAGCAGGGCCGCTGCCAGCGCGACCACGAGGATCCGGCCTTCCTGGCCGCCGATCGCCCGCACCAGCCGGCGCGGAGGGGCGCCGGCGCCGCCCTTGATGCGGTACACCGTGTCGTAGTGATGGTAGGCGACGGCGGCCACCAGCCCGAAAGCCGCGGGAAGGGCTCCGTTCACATCGGCTTTGGCCGCCAGTACCAGGATCGTGCTGTATTCGGCGGCGCGGAAGAACGGCGGGACCAGCCAGTCGAGGGGGCCCTTGAGGGGCATGATCAGGGCGAGGCCCGACAGGGCGATGTACAGCGCGGCGGCGGCCACGACCACGGGGCTGCCGTAGGGGTTGGCCAGCGCCGTGCCGACGAGCCCTGCGCCGCCGACGAAGGCGAGCACCGGGGCGGGGCGCAGCCAGGACACGCGTGGCCGGAGGGCGGCGAAGGCCGAGGCCAGGGGGCCGTTGTCGGCGAGGTCGGCGAGGGCTCCGGCGGCGCGGTCGGTGCGGGTGGCCTTGCGGGTCAGCGAGCGCAGGACGCGTCCCGCGGTGGTGTAGCAGGCGGCGAAGGCGCAGCCGACGAGCAGGACGACCAGGGTGATGCGGGGGGTGGTGAGCGCGGTGAGCACCGCGATCATCGCCCAGCGTTCGCCGATGGGCAGGACTATCATCCGGCGCACCCAGACCGTCCAGCCGACGCTGTCGAGCTTGTCCGAAAGGGCGGCGGTGGGGCTGGTGTTGGCGCTCGCGTCGTGATTCGCCTCGTTGAAGGAGAAGTCCACGACGTGCCGGCAGGTCTGCAGGACCATCGCGCCGAGCGCGAGCGCCCATACATCGTCACCACCGCCGCCGGCGTTGGCCGCGCCGAGCGCGAGGCCCGCGTAGTAGGCGTACTCCTTGGCGCGGTCGAACGTCGCGTCCAGCCAGGCGCCGAGCGTCGAGTACTGCAGGGAGTAGCGGGCGAGCTGCCCGTCGGTGCAGTCCAGGACGAAGGAGAAGAGCAGCAGCAGGCCGGCCGCGACGAAGCCGCCGCGCGTGCCGGTCGCCGCGCAGCCCGCCGCGATCAGGGCGGTGAGCAGCGAGGCGGTGGTGACCTGGTTCGGGGTGAGGCCGCGGCGGGCGCACCAGCGGGCGATGTAGCGCGAGTACGGGGAGATGCAGTACGTCGTGAAGAAACCGTCGCGCGACTTGACCGCGGTGCGCAGGCGTACCGCCTCGTCGTCCACGGCCGCCACGGCCTGGCGCGCTTCGTTCCGCGTCTGCGGGTCGGCGGGCACGGTGGCGACGAGGGTGCCGAGCTCGGGGCGGTGCACGTCCGTGGCGCCGGACTCCATGGCCGCGGCGAGGGAGTCCGGGAGCGCGTCGAGCGTCACGACGCCGTTCGCGGCCCCGGCGGTTTCCGCGGTCGCCCGCAGGGCGCGCGTCAGTGCGGGGCGCGCCTCCGGCTTGGCCGTGACGGCGCCGGGCAGCGCGGCGGCGGCGAAGCGGGGGTCGGTGAGGGCGAGGCGCAGCGCGTGGACGTGTCCGACGAAGCGCGCGTCGACGACCGCGACCCGCTGGTCGGCGGGGACGGCGGCGAGCAGCGCCTCGGCGTCCGCCGCGTCGGAGGCGACCCGCACGTCGAAGCCGAGGGACCGCAGATCGCCTTCGAGCGGCGACCCGGGGACCGGCTGACCGGTGAGGATGGCGGTCGACAGACGAACTCACTCCTTGAGTACCGGCGCGGCTCGCGCCGGGCACATGCGTAAGGGGAGCGCCCCTGGCCACGGCGGCCGGGCGGCACGTCGGCAGAGGCTATCGGATGATGGGAAGCGGGCGTTCATCGCCCGTTCACGCCCCGATAAGAGCCTGTGTCAGGCTCCAAGGGCGGCCTGCGAGGGCCTCGGCCTTCGCGATCATCATGGTGGATGGGGGGCCGCGCCCACAAACCGCGCCCGTCCCGTGCCCGGCTTGCCCTGGATAGTGGCCACATGCCCGCTGCCCCGTGCCCGGACAGGGCGTTCGCTTAGGGTGGGCGCCCATGACATGGCTGATCACAGGCGGGGCTGGATACATCGGGGCACATGTGGCGCGGGTCATGGCCGGTGCCGGGGAGGACGTCGTCGTGCTCGACGACATCTCGTCGGGGGTGCCGCAGCGGCTGCCCGCGGACATGACGCTCGTCAAGGGCTCCTCGCTGGACGGGGAGCTGCTGCGCCGGGTCTTCGCCGAGCACGGCGTCACCGGTGTGGTGCATCTCGCGGCCCGCAAGCAGGTCGGGGAGTCGGTGGAGCAGCCGCTGCGCTACTACCGGGAGAACGTGGGCGGGCTGACGACGCTGCTCGAAGCCGTCGCCGAGGCCGGCGTCGAGCGGTTCGTGTTCTCCTCGTCGGCCGCGGTGTACGGCAATCCGCCGGACGTCGAGCTCGTCCGGGAGGACGCGCCGTGTGTGCCGGTCAGCCCCTACGGCGAGACCAAGCTCGCCGGTGAGTGGCTGGTGCGGGCCGCCGGGCGGGCGCACGGCATCGCGACCGTCTGCCTGCGCTACTTCAACGTGGCGGGCGCGGCGGCGCCGGAGCTCGCGGACACCGGCGTCTACAACGTGATCCCGATGGTCTTCGACCGGCTGCGGCGCGACGAGGCGCCGCGGATCTTCGGCGACACCCACCCGACGCCGGACGGCACCTGCGTTCGTGACTATGTGCACGTCTCGGATCTCGCCGAGGCCCACCTGGCGGCGGCCCGCCGGCTCACGGCGGGCGCCGAGGGCGATCTGACCGTGAACATCGGCCGGGGGCGCGGTGTTTCCGTACGCGAACTGGTCACGCTGATCGGTGAGGTGAGCGGCGACACCCGGCCCGCGCTCGTCGAGCCGGCCCGGGCCGGCGACTCGCCGCGCGCCGTGGCCGACGCGAGCCTGGCGGCCGCGGAGCTCGGCTGGACGGCCCGGCGCGGGGTGCGCGAGATGGTCGAGTCGGCCTGGGCGGGATGGTGTCTGCACCACCCCGGAGCGCGCCGCGACTGATCGTCACGAGCCGCTGACCTGCACCCCTCGGCTTGACGGCAATCGTTGCCATTTTCGCAGGTCAGTGGAGTGATAACGGTGTTCAGTGCCGCGTTGCCAGATACCCCCCACCCGTAGTTCACTGTGGCTCGCGACCAGCGGACAGCAGACCGATGACCGACGCGGGAGGGCCGCTCCATGGGGGCTGGGCACGATCACGGACACACGCACGGGGCGCCCACCACGGGCACCGCGGCCAACGCCTACAAGGGGCGGCTCCGGACAGCGCTCTGCATCACGATCACCGTCATGCTGGCCCAGATCGTGGGCGGCATCGTCGCCGACTCGCTGGCGCTCGTCGCGGACGCGACGCACATGGCCACGGACGCCGTCGGCCTCGGCATGGCGCTGCTCGCGATCCACTTCGCGAACAGACCGCCGACCGAGAACCGCACCTTCGGCTACGCCCGCGCCGAGATACTCGCCGCGCTCGCGAACTGTCTGCTGCTGCTCGGCGTGGGCGGATACGTGCTCTTCGAGGCGGTCGAGCGGTTCATCACGCCCGCGGAGACCGAGGGCGGCCTCGCCCTCTACTTCGGCGTCTTCGGTCTCGTCGCGAACGTGGTCTCGCTCTCGCTGCTCATGCGCGGCCAGAAGGACAGCCTCAATGTGCGGGGCGCCTTCCTGGAGGTCGTCGCGGACACCCTCGGCTCGGTCACGGTCATCGTCGCGTCGGTCGTGATCATGCTCACCGGCTGGCAGGCCGCCGACCCGATCGCCTCGCTCGTCATCGGCTTCATGATCGTCCCGCGGACGGTGAAGCTCCTCAAGGAGACCCTGAACGTGCTCCTGGAGTCGGCGCCCGAGGACGTCGACATGGCGGAGGTGCGGGCCCACCTCCTCGGCCTGCCGGGCGTCGAGGAGGTCCACGACCTGCACGCCTGGACGATCACCTCGGGCATGCCCGTGCTCTCCGCGCACATAGTGGTGAGCTCCGACACCCTCGACTCGATCGGGCACGAGAAGATGCTGCACGAGCTGCAGGGCTGTCTGGGCGACCACTTCGACGTCGAGCACTGCACCTTCCAGCTGGAGCCGAGCGGTCACGCGGAGCACGAGGCGAAGCTCTGCCACTGACGGCGCCGGCCCCGACGTCATGACGGTGTCCGTCACGCCGGTGTTATAGTCATCGGAGTTCTTGAGTTTTTTGGAGGTGGGTTGATGACTGTCGCGGCTGGCGCTGCTCCGCGCGGCGACACGTGCATCCCCACTTTCCGGGCACGCGTCTGACTTCACGTACACCCCAGTTCGTACGTCAGGTCCGCGGGTCCTTCACTCAAGGATTTCCACGTTGACTGACAACGCTTCCACCCACCCCTTCTTCGTCCTACACCACGGTCTTCCGCGGCAGGGCCCCGGCTCCGACGCCACCACCCGGCGGCTGCTCTCCCTCGTGGGCGCGCTGCCCGAGCGGCCGCGCGTGCTCGACCTGGGCTGCGGGCCCGGCCGCGCCGCCCTCCTGCTCGCCGCCGAGGCCGGCGCCGAGGTGACCGCCGTCGATCTCCACGAGCCGTTCCTCGACGAGCTCCACGCGTCCGCCGAGGCGCGCGGGCTCACCGGATCGATCACCACCGTCAAGGCCGACATGGCCGAACTCCCCTACCCCGACGGGTCGTTCGACCTCGTCTGGGCCGAGAGCTCCGCCTACGGCATCGGCTTCGACACCGCGCTGCGCGCCTGGCGGCGGCTGCTCGCACCCGGCGGGGCGCTCGTCCTCACCGAGTGCGAGTGGACGACCGCCGAGCCGTCCGCGGCGGCCCGCGCCTTCTGGGAGCGGCACTACGCGCTGCGCACGACCGAGGCGAACACCCGGGCCGCAACCGGCGCCGGGTACTCCGTGCTCGCCGTGCACCCGCAGCCCGAGTCCGACTGGGACGAGTACTACGGCCCGCTCGGCGCGCGGGCGGACGCGGCGGACCCGAGCGCTCCCGGCATGGCCGAGGCGCTCGCCGCCACCCGCGAGGAGATCGCGATGCGGCGCGAGCACGGGACCGAGTACGGCTACACGGGGTACGTCCTGCGGCCCACGGACTCCTGGCCGACCCGCCCGAAGACCGCGGCCGACGTCGCCGCCGTGCACGCCGTGAACGCCGCCGCCTTCGAGACGGAGGCGGAGGCCGACCTGGTCGACGCCCTGCGCGCGGACCCCGAGGCGTGGCTGCCCGGCCTGTCGTATGTCGCCGAGGCGCCCGACGGTTCGGTGGCCGCGTACGCGCTGGTCACCCGCTGCCGGGTGGGCGGCGCGCCCGCGCTGACGCTCGCGCCCGTCGCCACCCTGCCCGAGTACCAGCGCACGGGGGCCGGCTCGGCGGTCGTGCGGGCCGTGCTCGACGCGGCACGCGCGCGTGGGGAGCGGCTCGTCCTCGTGCTCGGGCATCCCTCGTACTATCCGCGGTTCGGTTTCCGGCCCGCTTCGGGGTACGGGATCCGGCCAGGTTTCGAGGTGCCCGACGAGGCGATCATGGCGCTCGCCCTGAACGGATCCGACGATTCCGGGCAGCTGCCGCGGGGCATGATCCAGTACCCGGCCGCCTTCGGGGTCTGACGCTCCCCCGGGCGCTCGTGTGACAGCGCCCGGCGTGTGTCCCGCCGCGCTTCGGCGCGGCGGGACATGCGGGTCCCGGGAGTGCCCGGGGTGTCCGGAACGTACGGCAGACTTGGGACTCGAAGACCGAAGCGAAGGATGCGTATGCCGATCACACCTGCCACCGCGGCGAACACCTCGTCGAGCGGCACCGGAGAAGCCATCTTGCTCGAACTCGTCGACGAGGACGGCAGGACCATCGGCACAGCGGAGAAACTCTCCGCGCATCAGGCGCCCGGGCAGCTGCACCGGGCGTTCTCCGTCTTCCTCTTCGACGAGCAGGGGCGCCTGCTGCTGCAGCAGCGCGCCCTCGGCAAGTACCACTCCCCCGGCGTCTGGTCGAACACCTGCTGCGGCCACCCCTACCCGGGCGAGGCGCCGTTCGCCGCGGCGGCCAGGCGTACGCACGAGGAGCTGGGAGTCTCGCCGTCGCTGCTCGCCGAGGCGGGCACGGTGCGCTACAACCACCCGGACCCGGACTCGGGGCTCGTGGAGCAGGAGTTCAACCACCTGTTCGTGGGCATGGTGCAGTCCCCGCTGCGCCCCGACCCCGCGGAGATCGGCGGGACCGCGTTCGTGACGGCCGGGGAGCTGGCCGAGCGGCACGAGCGGGAGCCGTTCTCCGCGTGGTTCATGACCGTGCTCGACGCGGCACGTCCCGCGATCAAGGAGCTGACCGGCCCCGCCGCGGGCTGGTAGCCGGCCGGTCAGCCGAGGTCGGGCTTGAGGGGCAGGGCCGCCCAGATGACCTTGCCCCCGCTCGCGGTGTGCTCGACATCGCAGGCGCCGCCCGCCTCCGCCGTGATCTCACGGACGAGGAGCAGCCCCCGCCCGCCCGTCTGCCCGTGGTCCGCCACCAGGGCCGTCGGGCGGTAGGGGTGGTTGTCCTCGACGGAGACCCGCACCCACTCGGCGCCGACCGCGACCTCCACCGCGAGCATCGGCGAGAGCAGCGCCGCATGGCGCACCGCGTTGGTGACCAGCTCGGAGACGATGAGCAGCAGGCCCTGCATGAGGTCGTCCGGGGCCGGTACGCCCTGCCGGGCCAACAGGTCGCGCACCGCGTGCCGCGCCTGGGGGACGGAGGCGTCGACGGCGGGGGCGGTGAAGCGCCACACGCCTTCGTACGGCGCGGGTCCGCCGCCTCGTGGGAGTGGGTCCGGCCCGCCCCCGTCGCTCCGCATCGTCCGGTCGCCGCCCTCGCGCTCGATTGTCGCCACACATCGAGTGTTGAGAATGTCCTGGTCCGGACCGCGCCACTGACCAGAAGTCAGCGACTATCGACGGAATTTGACCGACGGCGCATGACGTCGTCAGCTGTGCGACCGGTCCTGCTCGCCCTGCCCGCCCTGTCGTGAATGGTTCGCCTTCAAGTCTTCTTCAGGTTGTACGAGGCTGACGATGCGGCGTCCGCCGATGCCCGTGGCGAGCAGCCCGAGGCCGTCGAAGAGCAGCGTCAGGGAGAAGAAGCACCCGATGACGTACTGGCTGCTGCTGGGCCATTCGGCGAGCACCAGGATGCCGATCAGCAGACCGAAGGCGCCCTGGAGGAGCGTCAGGGCGAACTGCGGGCCGCGCACCACGAGGCTGCCGACGAGCCGGAACACGCCGCCGGTGAGGAAGAGCAGGGCCGCGAACATGGTCAGCGCCTCCGCCGCCACGTCGGGTCTGCGGATGATCACGACGCCCGCCGCGAGGTTCAGCGCGGCGACCGCGACGCCCAGCCAGAAGAAGCTGCTGCCCCGCGACTGGACGGCGTGCAGCAGTCCGACGACGCCGCCGACGAGCAGGAGCCAGCCGAACAGGAGCATCGAGGTCAGCGTGGCGAATCCGGTGTAGACGAGGCCGACGACGCCGGCCACCGCGAGGATCACGCCGAGCAGGGCGAGCCACCCGAAGCCGCGGCTGACCGTCCTGGCCTCCGGGGTGGCCCTGTCGTCCCTGGGTCCGGCCATCAGCGTCTCCCTCTCGCTCGGCGGCGCCTTGCGCGCCCTGTACCGATATGCACCATTGGTCCCACCCTCTTCTTGATCGTACGTTCGAGGGGTGCGGATAGCATCCGGCGCATGGAGCCGCAGCTGAGGCACACCGTCACGGACGGCGTCGCCACCGTCCTCATCGACCATCCGGCCAAGCGCAACGCCATGACCGCGGACATGTGGCGCCAGGTGCCGCCGCTCTGCGCGGCGCTCGCCGCCGATCCGGCCGTGCGCGCCGTCGTGCTCACCGGCGCGGGCGACACCTTCTGCGCGGGCGCCGACATCTCGACGCTGCGCGAGTCGCCGGGCACCGCGCAGGAGCTGGCGGTGCGGGCAGAGGAGGCCCTGGCGGCCTTCCCGAAGCCGACGCTCGCGGCGGTGGGGGGCTACTGCGTGGGCGGCGGCGCCCAGCTGGCCGGGGCGTGCGACCTAAGGTTCGCGGACGAGGGCGCCTCGTTCGGCGTCACACCCGCCAAGCTGGGCATCGTCTATCCGGCGTCGTCCACCCGGCGCCTGGTCTCCCTGGTGGGGCCCGCGACCGCCAAGTACCTGCTCTTCTCCGGGGAGTTGATCGACGCGGAGCGGGCGCTGCGGACCGGCCTGGTGGACGAGGTGCTGCCGTCCGGCGAACTGGCCAAACGCGTCGCGGAGTTCACCCGTGTCCTCGCGGCGCGCTCGCAGCTCACGCAGGCGGCGGCGAAGGAGTTCGCGGCGGGGCGCACGGACCGGGACGCGTACTGGACGGAGCAGGCACGCGGCAGCGGCGACACCGCCGAAGGTGTCGCCGCGTTCCTGGAGCGCAGGCAGCCGCGGTTCACCTGGAGCCCGCAGGGGCGCTGAGCCCTGCGCGGCCGGGGTCGCCTACTGGTCGAGGCGGCTCTTCTCGCGGAACTTCGCGACGAGGTGCGCGGGCGCCTTCTCCGGGGATCCGGCGTCGTAGGGCGGCTGCGGGTCGTACTCGGTCAGGAGCTGTACGGTCTGCGCGTGCTCGTCGCCCGCGATCCGGCCGGCCAGGGTGAGGCCCATGTCGATGCCCGCGGAGACACCGGCCCCCGTGACGTACTTTCCGTCGAGGACCACCCGCTCCCCCGTCGACTCGACGCCGAGCCGGTCCAGTTCGGCCAGGGCGAGCCAGTGGGACGTGGCGCGGCGGCCCTTGAGGAGGCCCGCGGCGGCCAGGGCGAGGGAGCCCGTGCACACCGAGGTCGTCCAGGTGGTCGTGGCGTCGACCGCGCGGAGCCAGTCGAGGAGCGGCTCGTTCTCCACCTGGTCGCTCTGCCTGGGGCCGCCCGGGACGACGACGATGTCCGGGCGCCGGACCTCCGCGAAGGACTTGTCGGCGACGAGTGCGAGGCTGCCGGTGTCGTCACGCACCGGGCCCGTCTGCTCGGCCACGAAGACGGTCTCGGCGCCGGGGAGGCTGCTCAGGGTCTGGTAGGGGCCGATGGCGTCCAGGGCGGTGAAGCGCTCGTACAGGGCGATGGCTATCTGCATGGTGTCCCTATCGGTGCGGAGTGGCGGAGGTGCCGGTCGGCACGGTCCGTACGGTCGGTGCGGGAGGTGCGGTCGGTGCGGGAGGGAAGCGGCGGCGGTACTCGGCGGGCGCGGCGCCGAGCACCTTGACGAAGGCGCGGCGCATGGCCTCCGGGGTGCCGTAGCCGCAGGCGCGCGAGACCTCCTGGATCCCGTCGGAGGTGTCCTCCAGGAGTCGGCGGGCGTGTTCGATGCGGACGCGCTCGACGTACTTGCCCGGCGTCAGCCCGGTGTCCGCCTGGAAGGCGCGGGCGAAGTGGCGGGGCGAGAGCCGGGCGCGCGCGGCCAGCGCGTCGACCGAGAGGTCGTCGGCGGGGTGCTCGGTGATCCACTGCTGGACCTCGCGCAGCGGTTCGCGCCGTGCGGTCTGCGCGGCGAGCTGCGCGCTGAACTGCGCCTGGTTTCCCGGCCGCCGCAGGAAGACCACGAGATGGCGGGCGACCGTGAGCGCCACCTCGCGGCCCAGATCCTCCTCGACGAGCGCCAGGGCGAGATCGATGCCGGCGGTGACCCCGGCGGACGTCGCGATGTGACCGTCGCGTACGTAGATGGGGTCCGGGTCGACCTCGACGCCCGGGTACTCCCTGGCGAGGCGGTCGCAGAACGCCCAGTGCGTCGTCGCCCTGCGCCCCTCCAGGAGACCCGCCTCGGCGAGCCGGAGCGCTCCGGTGCAGACCGACACCAGGCGCTCCGCGCGCGGAGCGTTCTCGCGCAGCCAGTCGGTCAGCGCGCGGGCCTCCTCGCGGGTTCCGAGACCGCCAGGGACCAGCAGGGTGTGCGGCGCGGGGGCGTCCGCGAGCGTGGAGTCCGGGACCAGGGTGAGGCCGCTGGACGCGCGGACGGGGCCGCCGCCGAGGGAAGCGGTGCGGAGGAGGTAGCCGCCCGCGGGGTCGGCCAGACAGGAGCTCGCGCCCGCGAAGACCTCCACGGGTCCGGTGACATCGAGGCTCTGGACGTCGTCGAAGAGGACGACCAGGACGGTTCGCTGGGCCATGTCCTCGATTCTTGGCCCGCCGACCGATGTCCGCAATGACAAATAACCCACCTTTCCTGCCATCCGGTCGCGCCGACAGGCCCGGCTGCCCATACCAACCAGTAGGTATCGTGCGCACATGACCTCTTCGACGACCTCGTCCGCGCCCGCCGCCCTGGAGCCGCGCGCCGGCCGCCGCTGCCACAACGTGCTCAACCCGATCCACTCGACGCACTACTTCTCCCCCGACGTCGGGCGGGAGCTGGGCGCTCTCGGGATAACCCACCGGCACGCCGTCAACTTCGCCGTGCGCGCGGCGGCCCTGGGCGCCGTCGGCCCCGGGACCGTGGCCGCCACCTTCTACAACTACAAGTACGAGCTCGTCGCCGCGCACGTCCCGCAGATCTGGCGGACGGCCTCTCCCGAAGACGTCCTCGCGGCGCGGCTGCGGGCCGTCGACACGACGCTGCGGCGCCTCCTCGGCGACGAGCTCGTCGGCTCGCCGGAGATGGCGGAGGCCGCGGGCCTCGCCCTGCGCGCCACCGAGGCCTGCACCCGCGGCGCCCGCCCGCTGTACGCCGCCCACGCCGACCTGCCCGTCCCCGAGGAGCCGCACCTCGCGTACTGGCACGCGGCGACGCTGCTGCGCGAGCACCGCGGCGACGGGCACCTGACCGTGCTGCTCGACGCGGGACTCGACGGTCTCGAAGCCCTGGTGAGCCACACCGCGACCGGCAAGGGCACCACGCCGAAGTGGGTCTTCTCCACCCGCGGCTGGAACCAGGAGGAGTGGGACGCCGCCGTCGAGCGGCTGCGGGAGCGCGGAGTGCTCGACGGCGAGGGCGAGTTGACGGAGGACGGCGCGGCGCTGCGCCGGGACATCGAGGCACGGACGGACCACCTGGACCGGGCCCCGTACGAGCACCTGGGCGCGGCGGGCGTCGAGCGTCTCACCGAACTCGGCACCCTGTTCATCGGCACGGCGCTGCAGGCCGGCGCGTTCCCCGCGGATCTGCTCGGCAAGCGCTGACCGAGCGTTTCGCCCTGTGAGGCCCGGCGCGCCCGGCCGCGCATGGCTTCGGCCGTCCGAGGTACCCGGTCGTCCGTCGGTGCCGCCAACCAGGCGGTGTCGGGGGAGAAAAGGGGAGTTCTCATGTTCCGTGCCATCGCGGACGTCCTGCGCCAGATAGGTGGCGCCATCGCCACCGTCGTCACCCTGCCGTTCCGGGCCCTCGCCCGGCTGTTCGGCGGAGCTTCCAGTACCGCGAGCCGGGGCGGGCGCGGCGGCGGCCGCCGATCCGGGCGCACGGGCCGGGCCCGCCGGGTCTGATCCCTCTTCTGTCGGCGCCACCTGCCACAATTGCCCGGCAACCTGAGCGAGAAGGCGGTACCGGAACGTGGCAGCTTTGAAGACGTCCACCCCAGCGTCCATCGAGAGCAGGATCGCCGAGGAGCTCGGCGTACGGGAGCGGCAGGTGAAGGCCGCCGTCGACCTGCTCGACGGCGGCTCCACGGTGCCCTTCATCGCGCGCTACCGCAAGGAAGCGACCGAGATGCTCGACGACGCGCAGCTGCGCACGCTCGAAGAGCGGCTGCGGTATTTGCGGGAGCTGGAGGACCGGCGCGCCGCGATCCTCGAATCCGTCCGTGAGCAGGGCAAGCTCACGGACGATCTTGAGGCGCGGATCCGCGAGGCGGACACCAAGGCGCGGCTGGAGGACATCTATCTGCCCTTCAAGCCGAAGCGGCGCACGAAGGCGCAGATCGCCCGGGAGGCGGGCCTCGAACCGCTGGCGGACGGGCTGCTCGCCGACCCGTCCGTGGAACCGCACGCCGCAGCGGCCGCGTTCGTCGCCGACGACAAGGGCGTCGCGGACTCGCAGGCCGCGCTGGACGGGGCCCGGGCGATCCTCGCCGAGCGGTTCTCGGAGGACGCCGACCTGATCGGTGAGCTGCGCGAGCGCATGTGGGTGCGCGGCCGCCTCGTGGCGAAGGTCCGGGACGGCAAGGAGGAGGCGGGCGCCAAGTTCGCCGACTACTTCGACTTCGCCGAGCCCTTCACCGAGCTGCCCTCGCACCGCGTCCTCGCCATGCTGCGCGGCGAGAAGGAGGACGTCCTCGACCTCGTCCTGGAGCCGGAGGAGCCCGACGCCACGCCGGGCACCCCCTCCTCGTACGAGGGGATCGTCGCCCACCGCTTCGGCGTCGCCGACCGGGGCCGCCCGGCCGACAAGTGGCTCCAGGACACCGTGCGCTGGTCCTGGCGGACCCGGATCCTCGTGCACCTCGGCATCGACCTGCGGCTGCGCCTGCGGACGGCCGCCGAGGACGAGGCGGTGCGGGTCTTCGCGTCGAACCTGCGCGACCTGCTGCTCGCGGCGCCCGCGGGCACGCGCGCGACGCTGGGCCTCGACCCCGGTTTCCGTACGGGGGTGAAGGTGGCCGTCGTCGACGCCACCGGCAAGGTCGTCGCGACCGACACGATCCACCCGCACGTCCCGGCGAACAAGTGGGACCAGTCCCTGGCGACGCTCGCGCGGCTCGCGAAGGAGCACTCGGTCGACCTGATCGCCATCGGGAACGGCACGGCGTCCCGCGAGACCGACAAGCTCGCCGGTGAACTCATCGCCAAGCACCCGGAGTTGAACCTGACGAAGGTGATGGTCTCCGAGGCGGGCGCCTCCGTGTACTCGGCTTCGGCCTTCGCCTCGCAGGAGCTGCCGGACCTCGACGTCTCGATCCGCGGCGCGGTCTCCATCGCGCGGCGCCTCCAGGACCCGCTCGCCGAGCTGGTGAAGATCGACCCCAAGTCGATCGGCGTCGGGCAGTACCAGCACGACCTGTCGGAAGTGAAGCTCTCGCGTTCGCTGGACGCGGTCGTCGAGGACTGTGTGAACGGCGTCGGCGTGGACGTCAACACGGCCTCCGCCCCGCTCCTCGCGCGCGTCTCGGGCATCGGCTCGGGCCTCGCCGAGAACATCGTCGCGCACCGCGACGCGAACGGCCCGTTCAAGAGCCGCAAGAGCCTCAAGGACGTGGCCAGGCTCGGCCCGAAGGCGTACGAGCAGTGCGCGGGCTTCCTCCGCATCCGCGGCGGCGACGACCCGCTGGACGCCTCCAGCGTGCACCCGGAGGCGTATCCCGTGGTGCGCAAGATGGTGAAGTCGGCGGGTGGCGAGGTCGCTTCGCTGATCGGTAACACGGCCACGCTGCGCTCGCTGAGGCCGGAGCAGTTCGTGGACGACGTCTTCGGTCTGCCCACGGTCACCGACATCTTGAAGGAGTTGGAGAAGCCCGGCCGCGACCCGCGTCCCGCCTTCAAGACGGCGACGTTCAAGGACGGCGTGGAGAAGATCTCCGATCTGGCCGCCGGGATGGTCCTCGAAGGCGTCGTCACGAACGTGGCCGCGTTCGGGGCCTTCGTGGACGTCGGCGTGCACCAGGACGGCCTCGTGCACGTCTCCGCCATGTCGAAGACGTTCGTCAAGGACCCGCGGGACGTCGTGAAGCCCGGCGACATCGTCAAGGTGAAGGTCATGGACGTCGACATTCCGCGCAAGCGGATCTCGCTGACGCTGCGCCTGGACGACGAGACGAGTGCCGCCGCTCCGGGTGAGGGTTCCGCCTCTGCCTCGGGCGAGGGGCGACCGAAGCGGGGCGGCGGGCGGCCGCCTCAGCAGCGGCAGCGCGGCGGAGGGCAGCGCGGGCAGAAGCCGCAGCGGCAGGGCCCGCCGCCCGCCAACGACGCGATGGCCGAGGCGCTGCGGCGGGCCGGGCTCGTGGATCCGAAGCGGGGCTGACGTGTAGTGCCGGGCGCGGGCCGACCGCACCGGCTGGGCGCGGAGGTCAGAGTGGCGGTTCCGTCACTTTGCCCTCCGCCACCTCAAGGCGGCGCGTCACCCGGACCGCGTCCAGCATCCTGCGGTCGTGCGTGACCAGCAGAAGCGTGCCCTCGTACGCCTCCAGGGCCGACTCCAGCTGCTCGATCGCGGGCAGGTCCAGGTGGTTCGTCGGCTCGTCCAGGACGAGGAGGTTGACGCCCCGGCCCTGGAGCAGGGCGAGGGCCGCGCGGGTCCGTTCGCCGGGAGAGAGCGTGGCCGCCGAGCGCAGCACGTGGGCCGCCTTCAGGCCGAACTTGGCGAGCAGCGTGCGCACCTCGGCCGGTTCGGTGTCGGGGACGGCCGCGCAGAACGCGTCCAGCAGGGACTCCTCGCCGTGGAACAGGGCGCGGGCCTGGTCGACCTCGCCGACGAGGACGCCCGAGCCGAGGGCCGCGTGGCCCGCGTCCAGCGGGACGCGTTCCAGGAGGGCGGCGAGCAGTGTCGACTTGCCCGAGCCGTTCGCACCGGTGATGGCCACGCGGTCCGCCCAGTCGATCTGCAGCGTCACCGGGCCGAGCGTGAACGCGCCCCGGTGCACCTCCGCGTCGCGCAGGCTCGCGACGACCGCGCCGGAGCGTGGTGCCGCCGCGATCTCCATCTGGAGCTCCCACTCCTTGCGCGGCTCCTCGACGACGTCGAGGCGCTCGATCATCCGCTGTGTCTGGCGGGCCTTCGCCGCCTGCTTCTCGCTGGTGTCGCTGCGGAAGTTCCGGCCGATCTTGTCGTTGTCGCCGCCCTTGGCGGCCTTGCGGCGGGCGTTCTTGACGCCCTTGTCGGCCCAGGAGCGCTGCATCTGGGCGCGGCCCTGGAGGGCGGCCTTCTTGTCGGCGTACTCCTCGTAGTCGTCGCGGGCGTGCCGGCGGGCCGTCTCCCGCTCCTCCAGATACGCGTCGTAGCCGCCGCCGTAGAGGTTGATCTGCTGCTGCGCCAGGTCCAGTTCGAGGACCTTGGTGACGGTGCGGGTGAGGAACTCGCGATCGTGCGACACGACGACGGTGCCGGCCCGCAGCCCTCGTACGAAGCTCTCCAGGCGCTCCAGGCCCGCCAGGTCGAGGTCGTTGGTCGGCTCGTCCAGGAGGAACACGTCGTAGCGGGAGAGGAGGAGCGAGGCGAGGCCGGCTCGGGCCGCCTGGCCTCCCGAGAGCGACGTCATCGGCCGGTCGAGGCCGACGGTGAGGCCGAGCGAGTCGGCGACTTCCCCGGCGCGGTCGTCGAGGTCCGCGCCGCCGAGGGCCAGCCAGCGCTCCAGGCTGGTGGCGTACGCGTCGTCCGCGCCGGGGGCACCGTCGACGAGGGCCTGGGTGGCGTCGTCCATGACGCGCTGGGCCTCGGCCACGCCGGTGCGGCGGGCCAGGAAGGCGCGGATGCTCTCGCCGGGGCGGCGGTCGGGCTCCTGCGGGAGGTGTCCCACGGAGGCGCCGGGCGGCGAGAGCCTCAGCTCGCCCCCCTCGGGGGTGTCCACCCCGGCGAGCAGCCTCAGCAGGGTGGACTTGCCCGCTCCGTTGGCCCCGACGAGACCGATGACGTCGCCGGGGGCGACGACGAGGTCCAGTCCGGAGAACAGGGTGCGGTCGCCGTGGCCGGCGGCGAGATCTTTGGCGACGAGGGTTGCGGTCATCAGGGGGTGATTGTAGAGGGGCGGACGGGGGCGACCAGGACGCTGGTGGAGGTGCGGGCCACTGCGTAGGCGTTGCCCTTGGTGCTCTTGGGGGTGAGGGGGACGCGGTGGTGGCCCGGTGCGAGGACCTCGTCGAAGACCTCGTGGACGTGGGTGCGGGAGAGGCGGTCCACGCGGTACGTCGTCAGCTGGACTCGGCACGTCGAGGTGACGGTCAGCTCGGCGGAGGCCGGGCTCGCCGCGAGGCCGGTGAGGCGGCGCTGTTCCTGTGGGCTGCGGTCCAGCGCGTACTCGATCTGGGCGACGAGGAGCGGGATGACGGGCGCGAGGCCGTCGACGTGGGCGACGTCGACGCCGGCCGCTTCGAAGGCCGACCGTACGGACCGGCGGGTGGCTTCGGGGATGGTGGGGCCGAAGGCGACCGCGCCGTACGTGCGGAGTTCGTCCGCCGGGACGCCCGCCGCGTCCGCCGCGATCTCCGCGCCGATGCCGATGGTGCGGAGCGCCGCCGCCAGCTTGGCGAGCACCGCCACGCGCGCGCCGATCAGCAGGACCCGGCGGCGGGTCTGCCGCTCGCTCTCGGAGAGCAACTGGCCGAGCGCGGCGCGGTATTCGGCGCCCCGGAAGCGGAAGGGCCCTATGCCGTGGTAGCCGTTGAGCTCCAGGTCGACGGGTTCGGCCGTCTGCCAGGCGAAGTCGCGCCATACGAAGTCCTCGCCGCCCTCGCCGCCGTCGCTGCTCCGCTCGATCACCGCCGTGACGGCGCCGCACTCAAGGCCCTCGCACTCGGGGCAGCCGTAGATGACGTACCGCCCGTCGCGCAGCGGTGCCCGGGCCTCAAGGAGCAGCCTGCGGACGTGCGCGGTGAAGATCGCCGGGGGGATGTCGGCGGCCAGCGGCGACACCGCGTCGAGGTCGGAGAGCTGGAAGAGGAGGGGGCGCCCGTTCACGATGAAGTCGACGAAGTCCCGGTGCACTTGGTAGTCACCGTTGGCGAGAACCCCACCGGCGCGCATGGCCGGTGCCAGACCGAAGGTCGCGTACTCGGCAGACATGCTGTGAGTATCCCCACCCGACGTGCGATGTGAGCACGGCATCGCGGATTCCGTCGCGTTCCCGGGGCGAGGCGGCGCCGGTGTCACCGTCGGCCGGTGGGCGCCGCCTCCTGGGACGGTCGGTCAGCGGGGATCGACCGGGTCGTTGTCCCGTTCCGGGCCTTCGCCGTCGCTTTCGCCGATGTCGTCGCGGGCGGGGCCGATGCGGAGCTCGAAGTCACCGTCGTGGTGCTCGTGTCCGGCGATGACGGCCTTCTCCAGGACCTCTGTGCCGTGCTCGCCGCGGACGATCAGCGGGTCGTGGCGCAGGTCCCGCATGAGGGACACGCACATGCCGATCATGACGAGGGTGAACGGCGCGGCGACCAGGATCGTGAGGTTCCGCAGGCCCGTGAGCGCGTCGTCCGAGCCGTCGCCGATCAGCAGCATGACGGCGGCGACGGCGCCGGTCACGATGCCCCAGAAGACCACGACGAACCGGCCGGGTTCGAGGGCGCCCCTCTGGGAGAGCGTGCCCATCACGATGGACGCGGCGTCCGCGCCGGAGACGAAGAAGATGCCGACGAGGATCATCACGAGGAGGCTGGTCACCGTGGCGATCGGGTACTCGTTGAGGAGCCCGAAGAGCTGCGCCTCCTGGGACATGTCGCCCTTGAGCCCGCCGCGCTCGGAGACGGTCATGGCGCTGCCGCCGAACACCGCGAACCAGATGAGGCTGACGGTGCTGGGCACCAGGATGACGCCGCCGACGAACTGCCGGACCGTACGGCCCCGGCTGATGCGGGCGATGAACATGCCGACGAAGGGCGTCCAGGAGATCCACCAGGCCCAGTAGAAGACCGTCCAGCTGCTCAGCCAGTCCGCGACGCCCTTGCCGCTGGACGCCTCGGTGCGGCCGATGAGCTGCGGCAGGTCGTTGAGGTAGGCGCCGATCGACGTCGGCACCATGTCGAGGATGATGACCGTCGGGCCCGCGACGAAGACGAAGAGGACGAGCAGCCCGGCGAGCACCATGTTGATGTTGGAGAGCCACTGCACGCCCTTCTCCACACCGGAGACGGCGGACGCCACGAACGCCAGGGACAGCACGGCGATGATCACGACGAGCAGGCCGGTGCCCGCCGTCTCCATCCAGTCGAGCTCCTCGATGCCGCTGCCGATCTGCAGGGCGCCGAGGCCCAGCGAGGCGGCCGAGCCGAAGAGCGTGGCGAAGATGGCGAGGATGTCGATGACCCGCCCCCAGGCGCCGCGTGCGTGCTTCTTGCCGATGAGCGGCTCGAAGACGGCGCTGATGGTCTGCCGGCGGTTGCGGCGGAAGGTGCTGTACGCGATGGCGAGGCCCACGACCGCGTAGATCGCCCACGGGTGGAGCGTCCAGTGGAAGAGGGTGGTGGCCATCGCGGTCTCCATGGCCGCGGGCGCGTCCGCCGGGTCGGTGCCCGGCGGTGGCGTGGTGAAGTGGGCCAGGGGTTCGCTCACCCCGTAGAACATCAGGCCGATGCCCATGCCGGCACTGAACATCATGGCGACCCAGGAGACGGTGCGGAACTCCGGGTCCTCGCCCTCCCGGCCGAGCGTGATCTTCCCGTACCGGCTGACCGCCAGCCAGAGCGCGAAGACGACGAATCCGGTGGCGGTCAGCATGAAGAACCAACCGCCGTTGTGCATCAGACCGTTGAGCATGTCCGTGGAGACATTCTCCAGCGAGTCCGTCGACACCGCGCCCCAGACCACGAACGCGAGGGTGAGCACGGCGGTCACGCCGAAGACCACCCGGTCCGTCTGTGGGGACCGACCACCGGGGGCGGGCGCCATGATGTCCGGCGACCCTCCCCCGTCGTCCGCTTTATGTTGATCCTGCGTCACAAGTGACACCTTTCAAGGGGTCGATTGGGTCGAGACTTTGTTCTCCGCTACCCCCTACCACATGTGACGCACCTCTCACCTTCTCAACAGACCATGTCGGGCCGACCTGTGACCATGTGATACGGCGCACGCTCGTCGAGCAGCAGCGGCACCAGGGCCCGGGCCGACTGCCGCAGCGGGACGTACGCGCCGGACTTGAGGTGCTTCACGGTGACGCCGTGCAGGGCCAGTTCGTCCTTGATGTCGCCGTACTGGGCGGCGGTCAGGCGGTAGCCGCAGGGCGGGTCCTGGATGGTCTCCGACGGCTCGGCGGGGTCGTTGTCGGCGCCGCCGACGTAGACCGGGCCGCGGTCGCGGTAGCCCTCGGCGCGGGCCGCGCCGGTGGCCGCCTCCAGCTGCCTGCGGCGTTCGTCCGTGTAGTCGAACAGGCCGCCGAGCGCCGAGCGCTGGGAGGCGACGCGGCGCCGGTTGTTCAGCGCCTCGTCCTTCTTCTCGGCTTCGGTGAGGGCGTCGACGCGGCTCTCTATCAGCAGGCCCGCGGCGTGCTTGATGCCGGACATGTTGCGCAGGATGCGCTCCTGGCCGTCGCCCGCGACCTGCTTGACCGGCTCACCGGTGACGGGGTCGGTCCAGATGCCGTACGTGCCGGTGGTGTGGCCGTCGTGCTCGGCGGCGGGCCGCACGTACGCCTTCGACAGGGTCCGCGCCTCGCCGTGCACGGCGTCGTGGGTGTTGAGGTTGCGCGGCCAGAGGTCGAACAGGTCCTTGTCGTAGTACTTGGGAGTGGCGCCGTACTCGTGCAGGTCGTAGATGACGTCCGGCTTGTGGTCGCGGATCACGGCGGCCATGGCGCGGGCCTCCGCGGTCTGCAGGGAGAGGTGGTCGCGGTTGATGTCGAGGCCGTCGGAGTTGCCTCGGGTGTCGGCGGCGCGGCCGTCCGGGTTGGCGGTGGGCACGACGAGGAGCGTGGTGCGGGAGAGGAAACGTTTGGTCTTCTTGTCCTTCGCGTAGGCGAGGTCGCGGATCGTGGACAGACACGCCTCGCGGCCCGAGGGCTCGTCGCCGTGCTGGCTGCAGATCAGCAGCACGGTGTTCTTCGTCGGCCGTTCGCCGATGCGGACGAGTTGGACGGGCCGGTTCTGCTTGGTGGTGCCTATGCGGGCGACCGAGACTCTCTTCGCGGCCCTGTCCACGGTGGCGAGGAGGTCCTGTTCCTCGGGCTGACTGGTCCAGCGCGCGCCGTTCGTCTCCTCGAATCCGGTACGGGGCGGGGTCGGCGCCGCCTGCGCGGGCGCCGTCAGGAGCGGTGCGGCGAGCGCGGTGGCGGCGCAGGCGAGCGCCAGGGTGCGGATGCGCGGTGTCATGAAGTGGTGCCTCCGGGGATGGGGTCGAGCGGACGCGGCGGGGCCACGCCGTCGAGACGGGACTCGGCGGGCGGGACGGGTGCGGAGGTGGTGAATGCGCCGAGGCCACCGACCAGCGGGAGTTTCGCCGCCGTGCGGGCCAGGTCGATCGTGAGCGTCGGGGTGTCGGCGGGCGGCTCGATCAGGTTCCTGTCGGTGCCCGCGACGATCAGCGCGAGCCGGTGGCCCTTCGGTACGACGTGGTCGGTCGCGGCGAGGTCGAGGGTGATGGTGTGCGGCTTGCCCGGGGTGAGCGGGCGGCCGCGTCGGGCGTCGGCCCAGTTGCCGAGGTCGGCCCAGCCACGGCTGAAGATGGTGTAGTCGACGTCGGCGGTCCTGGCGCGCGTCTCCTTGAAGCAGGCGCTGTCACCCGCCGTGCTCGCGCCCCAGCAGGTGCGTTCGGGGAGGGTGGTGATGCCCTCGCCCGCGGCGGCGTAGTCGCGGATGGTGTCGGGCCCGAGGTCGACGAGGACCGCGGAGAGGTGGGCGGTGCGGGTCGTCGGGGTCGCGGTGACGGTCACCTTCGAGGAGCCGGACAGGCGCAGGTCGCGGGCGAGGGGCTTGCTGACGAAGCCCGCCTTGGCCGGAGTCGACGTGTCGATGCGCTCGGCCCAGTCGGTCTCGTCGAGGCCCGGGTCGTCGGTGAAGGTCTCGGAGCCCTTGCCCGGCCGGGTGCCGAGGGTGCCCACGCCGGGTGCGGCGCCCTTGGCGGGGCGCAGCTCGACGGCCCGCGTGCCGCGCGGCGGCCAGACGCGGTCGGTGCTCCAGCGGTCCGGGGCGCGCTCGATGTCGGCCATCGGTTCACGGTCGACGCCGTTGTCGTAGCCGAGGAGTTCGTGGTCGAACCAGCGGTGCAGTGTGCGCACCCAGTCGGCGCGGCGGAAGTCGAAGGGGTCGACGTGGCCGGCCTGGCTGAGCCAGATCTTGCGGTCGACGCCGTTCGCGGCGAGCGCGTCCCACCACTGGCCGAAGTGCTTGGTGCGGACGTTGAGGTCCTGCATGCCGTGGACGGCGAAGACGCTGGCGCGCACCTCGTCGGCGTCCGGCACGTGGTTGCGCTCGCTCCACAGGCGGGTCCAGTCGCCGGTGCGGGGTGCGCCGTCGATCAGCCGCTGCTGCACGGCGCCGCAGCGGGCGCGGGCCTCGGGGCTCTCCACGTAGTCCGACAGCCACTCGGGGCCGCTGTCGTAGAGCGGGGCGCCCTTGGCGAAGTAGTAGTCGTACCAGGAGGAGATGGCGCCGATGGGCACGATGGTCCTGAGGCCCGGCACGCCGGTGGCGGCGACGCCCTGCGCGACGGTTCCGTCGTAGCTCTTGCCGATCATTCCGGTGGCGCCGTTGGTCCACGACGCCTTCGTACGTTCGTTCCCGGTGCGGCTCGTGTAGCCGCGGGCGCGGCCGTTGAGCCAGTCGACGACGGCCTTGGCGGACTGGACGTCGGAGCGTCCGCCGACGTCGACGCAGCCGTCGGAGCGGTTCGTGCCCGCGAGGTCGACGGCGACGTAGCCGTAGCCGCGGGGCACGAAGTAGTTGTCGTAGTAGAGCGGGAAGCGGACCGGGTTCCCGTTCTCGTCGTACGTCTTCTTCTGGCTCTCGTTGCCGCGTCCGCAGCAGGCGTAGTACGGGCTCGCGTCCATGATCACGGGTATCCGGCGGCCCGTGCGGTCGAGTTCGCGGGGTCTGACGATGTCGACGGCGACGCGGTCGGTCCTGCCGTCCGCGTCGCCGTCGATCCTGGTGTCGACCCATACGGATTCGCGTATCGCGTCCTCGTACGAGTACACGGGTCTGCTCTCACCCGGCTTGCGCGGGGCCGGGTCGGCTCCCTGCGCCGCGCCCGGGGACATGAGGGTGGCCATCAGGGCGGCCAGGGCCGCCGTAAGCAGCGTTCTCCACAGGAGTCGGGTGCGTCGCGCACGTATCGGCATGGCGCGGAAGGTACACCGGTGAACCCCCGTGCGACAGAGGGCCGCACGCGGCCGCGACAGGTGCATGGGACAACCAGGCACATGTCGGCCGAATGGCGATCGTGTGACGTCCGAGGCCATGGACATGACGCGTACGGGCGGGGCTGAATAGGCTCCAGGATCAAGACGAACAGATGTTGTGCCCCTACGACTTGGAGTTCTTGTGCACCGCAGACTCATCGCCCCGGGCGCTCTCGCGGCCTCTCTCCTGCTGGCGATCCCGGCATCGGCCGCGGACTTCTCCCCCGGGGCGCCGGGCATCGGCGACCCCTACTACCCGGCGAGCGGCAACGGCGGATACGACGTCTCGCACTACGACCTGCGGCTGAAGTACCAGCCCAAGACGGACCTTCTCGAAGGCACGGCGACGCTGAACGCCCGCACCACGCAGGACCTCTCGCGCTTCAACCTCGACTTCGGGCTCAAGGTCTCCGAGGTGCGGGTCAACGGCAAGAAGGCGAAGTTCGCGAAGACCGGCGACCAGGAGCTGGAGATCACGCCGGCGGCCGGGCTGCCCAAGGGCACGCCGATCACGGTCGTCGTGCGGTACGCGGGCAAGCCGTCCGAGCTGAAGATCAACGGATACACGGCCTGGCACCGGACGCCGGACGGCGGTGTGGCGGCGCAGGAGCCGGAGGCCGCCGTGTGGTGGTTCCCCTCCAACGACCACCCGCTGGACAAGGCCACGTACGACGTGTCCGTCTCCGTGCCCGACGGCACCCAGGCGATCTCCAACGGCGTGCTGCAGGCGCAGAGTTCGCGCCTCGGCTGGACCCGCTACAGCTGGCGGTCGAACAAGCCGCAGGCCAGTTACCTCGCGACGCTCGCGGTCGGCAAGTTCGACATCACCACCGACAAGACGGAGAGCGGCCTGCCCGTTCTGAACGCGTACAGCAAGGACCTGGGGGACAACGCCGGTGCGGCGCGGGCCAGCATCGAGCGGACCACCGAGATCACCGAGTGGCTGGAGACGGTCTTCGGGAAGTACCCGTTCAACGCGCTCGGCGGCTATGTGCCGAACGTGAAGAGCAGCTACGCCCTGGAGACCCAGACCAGGCCCTTCTACAGCCCCGCCGCGTTCGCGAACGGCTCCAACGCGTCGATCGTCGTCCACGAGATCGCCCACCAGTGGTACGGCGACAGCGTCTCCGTGGACGGCTGGAAGGACATCTGGGTCAACGAGGGCTTCGCGCGCTACAGCCAGTGGCTGTGGTCGGAGAAGGAGGGCGAGGGCACGGCGCAGGAGCTGGCGGACTACGTGTACGCCCTGCGCCCCGCGGACGACCCGTTCTGGAAGGTCAAGCCGGGCGACCCGGGCCCGGACAACCAGTTCCACGGCGCGGTCTACGACCGGGGCGCGCTCGCGCTGCAGGCGCTGCGCAACGAGATCGGCGACGACGCGTTCTTCGCGATCCTGAAGGGGTGGCCGAAGAAGCACGCGTACGGCAACGCCAAGGTCGGCGACTTCGTGAAGTACGCCGAGAAGATCTCGGGCAAGCCGCTCGCGAAGCTGTTCGACACGTGGCTCTACCAGCCGTCGCGCCCGGCGGCTCCCGCCGCGCGGGACGCCGGGATCGCCCGGTCGTCGGCCGCCCCGGCGAAGCCGAAGTCGTGGAAGCAGATCGCCGCGACGAACGGGGTGCACGACCACGGCCACGCCGACAAGCACGAGAAGCACGACAAGCACGGCCACTGACGAGGCGGGTGTGCGCCGCGCCGTCCAGGGCTAGCGCCCGGCGGCGCGGTGCCGTGCCCTCGCCTTTCGGGCCGCGGGCAGGTAGCGCAGCCGCTCCGGGAGGAGGGGCACCACGGTGCGGACCACCCGGCCGAAGCGGCGCAGCCCGCGCTCCTGCGCGGCGGTCCACGGCAGGCCTATCGCCTCGCGGGCGTCCGGCGGCATCAGGCCGATCGTGACGAAGCGGCGGAAGCGGGCCAGTGGGGGCAGCAGTACGGGCCACAGGGCGCGCAGCAGCAGGCGTACGGGGAGCGGGCCGCGGTCCGGTGGCGGGACGGGCTGGTCGGTGGCGGTCAGTTCGGCGGCCACCCGCGTGAGTTCGAGCTCGTCGGCGAGGACCTTGCGGTAGTACGGCCAGAACTCCTCCAGCGTCTGCGGCATGTCCCGGTCGTGGAGGCCGAGGACGCGCCCGACCCGCAGCCACTCCGCGTACAGCTGCCGTTCCTGCGCCTCGGTGAAGGGGCGGCCCAGGTATTTCTGCGCGTGCCGGTAGACGGGGAAGCCGGTGGCGTGGACCCACGCGTAGTTCGCGGGGGTCAGCGCGTGGTAGCGGCGGCCGCGGGTGTCCGTGCCCTGGATGGTGCGGTGCAGTGCGCGCAGCCTGCGGCCCTCCGCGGCGGCCTCGTCCCCGCCGTACACCCACAGCAGGACCGAGCGCACCGAGCGCTCGCCCCTCCCCCACGGGTCGGTGCGGAACACCGAGTGCTCGTCGACGCCCGCACCGACCGCCGGGTGCGCCACCTGCATGGTGAGCGCGGGCGGCAGCATCAGGAACATGCGGATGTCGCCCGCGATGCTCCAGAGGATGCCGCCGGGTGGGGGCGGTTCCGGATCGCGGCCGTCGGCGTGGTGGTTCATGTGACGTGCTCCTCGGCCGTACGCGGTGCGTGCGTGTTCCAGTATGCGACCGCGGGCGTGGGGGCCGTCAGCGCGCCAGGGCGTACGCGTCCAGGATGACGTCCAGGACCGCGTCGGGTTCGCGCACCGTCGGGAAGTGGTCGCTGTGTTCGAGGCGGACCAGGCGGCAGCCGGGGATGCGCCGCGCCATCGTCTCGTTCACGCGGCGCACCTCGGGCTGGTCGTGCTCGGCCAGGGCGAGGACGCACGGCACGTCGAGTTCGCCGAGCCGGTCGTAGACGGGCGGGTCCGGCACGTGGTGCGGGTGCACGGCGAACCACGCCGGGACCACCGCCTTCAGGTGTGCCGTCACCTCGGGGTCGTCCCCAGTGCCCTGCGTGGCGGAGACGCCGCGCATCATGGTCACGATGCCGTCCACGTCGCCCGCTTGGGCGCGCCTGCCGACCTCGGCCATGAACTCGGGCGAGAGGGGATCTTCGGCGCCGGTGACGCTCGGGACCACCAGGGCGAGGCTCGCCACCCGCGCGGGGTCGCGGAGCGCGAGGCTGAGGGCCGTCGCGCCGCCCATGCTGGACCCGGCCAGGACCGCGCGGGCCACGCCGTAGTGGTCGAGGACGGCGATCAGGTCCTCGACCAGTGAGTACGGGGAGGTCGGGGCCGGCGACCTGCCGTAGCCGCGAGCGTCGTAGTGGATCACCCGGTGCCGCTCCGTGAGGCGCGGCAGGAGGCCGTCCCAGATCCGGGAGTCGCCGACTCCGGGATGCAGCAGGACGAGGGGGAGGCTTTCGCCGTCCGTGCCGCTCGGTTCACCCGAGTCGTGCGACCACAGTTCGCCGTCCTTGACCGAGACCATGACGTCCATGTATCCGAGTCTCCGGCCGCGTGGGCCGGGCCACCAGTGGTGTCGGCGGACGAGGGCGTGAATGCGTACGCCTAGCGACCGGAACCCGTCGGCTCGGTCCCCGCCTCGGACCATGCGTCGGCGCACGGGGCGGGGCGTGGGGCGGTGCGCGGGGCTTCGGCGATGCGGCCCGCCACCTCGGACGCCCACTCGGAGATCTGGCGGCGCAGCTCGGCCTCCGCCTCGGCGCGCTCCGCCTCCTCGCGGGCCTGGCCGGTGGCGAGGGCCCCGTCGCCCTCGTCGTCCCCGTCGTCCCCGTCGTCCTCCCACGGGCCGTCCGCAGGCGCCGCGCGGAGCAGCCTCCCGCGCGTCTCCGGCCGACCGCCGTCCACCGGCAGCACGGCGAGCACCGGGGCTCGGCCGGCACCGGGCGGGAGGCCTACGGCGAGAAGACGCGAGGCGAAGAAGCGCGCGGCGAGGAGGCAGAGGGCACAGAGCAGGGCCGCGACGACCGCCGGTTCCTGACCTTGCGGTCCGACCGGCCCGAATTCCATGGGGCCGAGCCACGTGGGCACGAGCCGGCCGGGGACGAGCTGCGCGGGGACGCCCTGCGCGGAGATGAACTGCATGACGGGGCTCTACCCGCTCATCCGTGCACAACAACGCACACATGCGGTCCAGTTGTCCGACCGGGAACACGGGACCACACGAACAGCGCGGTGGCGTCACCCCGGACATACGTGATCTCCGGCATGACGCCACCGTACGGGCCGCCACTGACAAGCAGTGGTGTGCTGTCAGCTGTCCTTCGGCACCGTGAGGCCCTGGGCCTCGCGCTCCACCCGGCGGCGGACGCCGAACCAGCCCACGACCAGGGCCGCGCCCACGATCGGGATGAGGAACAGCGTCTTGCGGCCGACGTCGGCGTCCTTCCACATCAGGCCGAGGACGGCGAGCAGGAACGCGATCGTCACGTACTCGGTGATGCCGCTGAAGGGGAGCTGGAACTTCGGCCGGGTGATCTCGCCGCGCTTGGCGCTGCGCACGAAGGCGAGGTGGCAGACCATGATCGTGATCCAGGTGCCGATGATGCCGAGCGAGGCCACGTTCAGGACGATCTCGAAGGCCTTGCCCGGAACCACCTTGTTGAGGCCGACGCCGACGACACCGAGGGAGGCGGTGAGCAGGATGCCGCCGTAGGGGACCTGGTTGCGGTTCATCCTGGCGGTGAACCTCGGGGCGGAGCCCGCCATCGCCATCGAGCGCAGGATGCGGCCCGTGGAGTAGAGGCCGGAGTTCAGCGAGGACATGGCGGCGGTGAGGACCACGAAGTTCATCACGTCGCCGGCGGCCGGTACGCCGATCTTGGAGAGGACCGTTACGAACGGGCTCTGGTCGGCCGAGTACACCGTGCCCGGCAGCAGCAGCGCGAGCAGGACGACGGAGCCGACGTAGAAGAGGCCGACGCGCCACATGATCGAGTTCACCGCGCGCGGGACGATCTTCTGCGGCTCGGCGGTCTCGCCCGCCGCGACGCCGACCAGCTCCAGCGAGGCGTACGCGAAGACGACGCCCTGCATCACGATCACGACCGGCATCAGACCGTTCGGCATCAGGCCGCCGTGGTCGGTGATCATGTTGAGGCCGGGCGTCTCGCCGCCGACCTTGTGCTGGCTGGCAAGGAGCCAGATGCCGATGATCATGAAGGCGCTCAGTGCGGCCACCTTGATGATCGAGAACCAGAACTCCATCTCGCCGAAGTACTTCACCGAGACCAGGTTCACCGACAGCACGACCGCGAGGGCGATCAGCGCGAGCACCCACTGGGGGATGTCGGTGAAGAAGCTCCAGTAGTGCGTGTAGAGCGCGATCGCCGTGATGTCGGCGATGCAGGTGGTCGACCAGTTGAGGAAGTACATCCAACCGGCGAAGAACGCGCCCTTCTCGCCGAGGAACTCACGCGCGTACGAGACGAACGAACCGGACGAGGGCCGGTACAGGACCATCTCGCCGAGCGCCCTGACGACGAAGAACGCGAAGATGCCGCACACGAGGTACGCGAGGGCGAGCGCGGGGCCCGCCGAGTGGAGGCGGCCGCCCGCCCCGAGGAAGAGGCCGGTGCCGATCGCGCCACCGATCGCGATCATGTTGACGTGACGGGCCTTGAGGTCCTTGCTGTAACCGGCGTCGCCCGCGTCCGCGGGGGCCTGGCGCGCATCGGTGCGGGATGCGTCCAGGACGGCCGAATCTACGGCTTCCTTGCTCACGTGGGGGATCTACTCTCTGGTGCCCGGAAGAGCTCCGGGGTCCGGATGTGCTCCGGCCCGCGACACCCCTGACGCGCGCGGACCGACGGGACACCTTCCCTCAGAGATCGCCCCCCACGCGGTGGCACACGTCACATAGCGGGACTTCTCACATGCTGGTCAGGGGGTGTACAAGGCGTCGATGACCTGCATGTACTTGTCACGGATCACCCGGCGGCGCAGCTTCAGGGACGGCGTCAGCTCGCCGGTCTCCGGCCCCCACTCCTCGGCGAGCAGCCGGTAGCGCTTGATCTGCTCGGTGCGGTTCAGGCGCGCGTTGGCGGTCTCCACGGCGCGGGCCACCTCCGCGAGCACGGCCTCGTGGGTGACCAGCGTGGCCGGATTCCCCTCGATGCCGCGCGCGGCCGCCCAGGCGGGCGCCATCTCCGGGTCGAGGACGAGGAGCGCCACCAGGTAGGAGCGGCCGTCCCCGTGGACGAGGGCCTGCCCGATCAGCGGGTGCTCCTTGAGCGCGCTCTCGACGAGGGCGGGCGCGACGTTCTTGCCCGTCGACGTCACGATCATTTCCTTCTTGCGGTCGGTGAGCCAGAGGTAGCCGTCCTCGTCGAGCCGCCCGACGTCCCCGGTGGCGAACCAGCCGTCCGCGTCCCGCGCGTCGTCGACGCCGCCGTCGGGGCGCAGATATCCGTCGAAGACCGTCGCGCCGCGCACCAGGATCTCGCCGTCGTCGGCGACGCGTACCTCCAGGCCTTCGAGGGGGCGGCCCACGGAGCCGAGCCTGAATCCGTCGGGCCCGTTCGTCGTGACGACACCGGAGGTCTCGGTGAGCCCCCACGCGTCCATGATCACGAGCCCGAAGCCGGCCCAGAACCTGGCCACGTCCACCGGCATCGGCGCCGACGCGCTCGCGGTCCACACGAGGCGGTCGAACCCGGCCAGGGCGAGCAGCGGATCGAGCACCTTCTCCTTGGCCTCCGCGTACGCCGCCCGGAGCTCGGCGGGCGGCTCCTCCCCGCGCTCCCGGCAGGCGACGTACGCGCGTGCCGTCTCGTTCGCCGCCTCGATGGCGCGGCACCGCTCCTCCGGCAGCCCGGCGAGCGCGGCCCGCACGGACGCGGCGAGCTTCTCCCACACGCGCGGGACACCGAAGAACTGGAAGGGGCGCAGCTCGCGCGCGGTGGCGGCCACGTGCGCGGGGTCGGCGCACAGATAGACGTGGGCGGCGCGGAGCACCGGCAGGTAGATGCCGAGGAGGCGCTCGGCGATGTGCGCGAAGGGCAGGTAGCAGATGTGCCCGACGTGTTCGGGGAACTCGACGACGCCGTCCAGGGCGATGCCGTTGAGGATCACGTTGCGGTGGGTGAGGCGGACGCCCTTGGGGTCGCCGGTGGTGCCCGAGGTGTAGACGACGGTGAGCGGGTCGGCCGGGCGGTTCTCGCGCCAGGCCTTCTCGAAGGCGTCGGGGTTGTAGAGGCGGCTTCCGGTGGCGTGCAGCGAGCCGTACGTGCGGTGTTCGCCCGCCTCGGCCGCCTCCACGACGACGAGGCGCTCCAGCGGGGCCGTGACGTCCGACAGGAGGGGTTCCCAGCGCGGCAGTTCGCGGGCGCCCTCGACGATCGCGAAGCGGGCCCGGCTGTGCCGGACGATGTGCGCGACCTGCTCGGGGGCCGAGGTGCCGTACACGGTGACGGGCACGGCACCGAGGTGCACCAGGGCGAGGTCGCTCAGCCAGTGCTCGGGGCGGTTGCCCATCATCATCAGGACGTGCTCGCCGCGCTCGACGCCGAGCGCGGCGTAACCGGCGGCGAGGACGCCCACCTTGCGCCGCGCCTCACGCCAGGTGAGCGTCGACCACTCCTCCCCCGCACGCCAGGAGAGCGCGGGCAGGTCGCCGTGGTCCTCGGCGTTGCGGAGCAGCAGGGCGGGGAGCGTGATGTCGGCGGGGTCCCCGGGGAGTCGCAGGATCGTGGTCATGACCGCCTCCTGGCGCCATCGGCTGTGCGTGAGCGGACGGGTGCGTGAGGAGCGAGTGGCCGAGCGGTGGACGAGCATGTGACTGGCCCGGAGGGTTTCACAACACTGGTGTGCCAGCAATACTGTTGCACCGGATTGATGCACGCCCGGCCACGCACCGGACCGCTGCACAGACGGGGAGAGGTCCGGAGAACCGGCCGGGGAGGAGCGCGTCATGACGACGGACACGGGCACGGACACCGAGGAGCCGACGCTCACCGTCGACGAACTCGCCGCGCGCGCGGGCGTCACGGTCCGCACCATCCGCTTCTACAGCACGAAGGGGCTGCTCCCGCCGCCGGTGATCGGGCCGCGCCGCGTCGGTCACTACGGCCAGGAGCACCTCTCCCGGCTCGCGCTCATCGAGGAGCTGCAGCACCAGGGCATGACGCTCGCCGCGATCGAGCGGTATCTGGAGCAGCTGCCCGCGGACCTGAGCGCGCACGACCTGGCCATCCACCGTGCCGTGGTGGCCTCGTGGGCGCCCGAATCGGCGGAGGACACCCCGCGCGCCGAGCTGGAGCGCAGGGCGGGCCGCGCGCTCGACGGAGAGGATCTGGACCGGCTCGCGGCGATGGGCGTGATCGCCCGCACCCCTGCCCCGGACACGTACCGCGTCGACGTGGGCCTGCTGCGTCTCGGCGTGCAGCTCCTGGACGTACCGATCGCGCACGAGACGATCCTGGCGGCGCGCACGGTCCTGATGGAGCACACCCGCGAGGCCGCGCACGAGCTGTCCCGGCTCTTCCGCGACGAGGTCTGGGGGCCCTACCGCGAGCGTGAGTCGGACCCCGAGCACGTGGCGGCGATGCGGTCGCTCTCGGCCCATATGCAGCCGATGGTGGTGCAGGCGCTGGTGACCGCGTTCCAGCGCTCCCTCAAGGAGGAGCTGCGGGAGTGGCTCAAGGAGAGCTGAACCACTCCCGCGCGGGTTCCACTTGGGAGCAGGGTCAGCCGTCGCTGAACTTCTCGCCGTTCTCCGCCTTCTCGACGAGCAGCGCGGGCGGCGTGAACCGCTCTCCGTAGCGCTCGGTGAGCTCACGCGCGCGTGCCACGAATCCGGGCAGGCCGCCTTCGTAGCCGTTGATGTACTGCAGGACGCCGCCCGTCCAGCCCGGGAAGCCGATGCCGAGGATGGAGCCGATGTTGGCGTCGGCGACCGACGTCAGGACGCCCTCCTCCAGGAGACGTACGGTGTCGAGCGCTTCGGAGAAGAGCATGCGCTCCTGCATGTCCTCGAACGGGATCTCGTGGCCCGGCTTGGTGAAGTGCTCGCGCAGGCCCGGCCAGAGCTTGGCGCGCTTGCCGTCCACGTAGTCGTAGAAGCCCGCTCCCCCGCTCCTGCCGGGGCGCTCGAACTCGTCGACCATGCGGTCGATCACGGTGTCCGAGGGGTGGCCCGCCCACGTGCCGCCGGCCTCCTCGACGGCCTTCTTCGTCTCGTTGCGGATCTTGCGGGGCAGGGTGAGGGTCAGCTCGTCCATCAGGGACAGCACCTTCGCCGGGTAGCCCGCCTGGGCCGCCGCCTGCTCGACCGAGGCGGGCTCGATGCCCTCGCCGACCATCGCGACGCCTTCGTTGATGAAGTGCCCGATGACGCGCGAGGTGAAGAAGCCGCGCGAGTCGTTGACGACGATCGGTGTCTTGTTGATCTGGCGCACCAGGTCGAAGGCGCGGGCGAGCGCCTCGTCGCCGGTCCGCTCACCCTTGATGATCTCGACGAGCGGCATTTTGTCGACGGGCGAGAAGAAGTGGAGCCCGATGAAGTCGACAGGACGCGTGACCCCCTCCGCCAGGGTGGTGATCGGCAGGGTGGACGTGTTCGAGCAGAGGAGCGCGTCCGGCTCGACGATGTCCTGGATCTCCTGGAACACCTTGTGCTTGAGCGAGGTGTCCTCGAAGACCGCCTCGATCACGGCGTCACAGCCCGCGAGGGCCTGCGGGTCCGCGGTCGGCGTGATGCGGGCGAGCAGCGCGTCCGCCTTCTCCTGGGTCGTACGACCCCGCTGGACGGCCTTGGCGCAGAGCTTCTCGGAATAGCCCTTGCCCTTCTGCGCGGCCTCCGCCGAGACATCCTTGAGGACGACCTCGATGCCCGCGCGGGCGCAGGAGTACGCGATGCCCGCGCCCATCATGCCCGCGCCGAGCACGGCGACCTTGCGGACCTGGCGCGGCTCGATGTCCTTGGGGCGGTTGGCGCCGGAGTTGACGGCCTGGAGGTCGAAGAAGAACGCCTGAATCATGTTCTTCGCGACCTGGCCCGTGACCAGCTCGGTGAAGTACCGGGCCTCGATGGTCAGCGCGGTCTCGAAGTCGACCTGGGAGCCCTCGACGGCCGCGGCGAGGATGTTGCGCGGTGCCGGGTAGTTGGCACCCGCCGTCTGCTTCTTCAGGTTGGCGGGGAAGGCGGGCAGGTTCGCCGCGAACTTCGGGTTGGCCGGGGTGCCGCCCGGGATGCGGTAGCCGGGCCTGTCCCAGGGCTGCTGCGACTCGGGGTTGGCGTCGATGAAGGCGCGGGCCTTCTCGATCATCTCCTCCGGAGTGGCGGCCAGCTCGTGGACGAGGCCGTTCTCCAGGGCGCGCTTCGGGTTGTACTGGGTGCCCTGGAGGAGCACCTTGAGGAGTGCGTCCGTGATGCCCATGAGACGCACGGTGCGGGTGACGCCGCCGCCGGCCGGGAGCAGGCCGAGGGTGACCTCGGGCAGGCCGATCTTGGAACCGGGGGCGTCGAGGGCGACGCGGTGGTGGGAGGCGAGGGCGATCTCGTAGCCGCCGCCGAGAGCCGCGCCGTTGATGGCGGCGACGACGGGCTTGCCCAGGGTCTCGATGCGGCGCAGCGAGTTCTTGATGGCGTTGCCCGTGTCGAACGCCTGCTGGGCGTTCTCGGGGCCGACCTTGATCATGTCCTTGAGGTCGCCGCCCGCGAAGAAGGTCTTCTTCGCGGAGGTGTAGATGAACCCGCGGATGGCGTCCTTGTCGGCCGCGACGGCGGCCTCCGCGCGGTCGGCGATCGCCGCGATGGAGTCCTTGAACGCCTGGTTCATGGTGTTCGCGGACTGGTTGGGGTCGTCGAGGACGAGGGTGACGACACCTGTGTCGTCCTGTTCCCAGCGGATGGTCTTGGGGTCGGTCATGTCTTTGTCTCCGTGAAGTCTGAGAGGGAGCGGAATACGGGGAGGGCGGCGGGGGTTCGTGGCCGGCTGACCGCCGGTGGGGGCTGGTCGCGCAGTTCCCCGCGCCCCTGAGGCAGCGGCTGCGCCGCGCCTCATGAGGGCGCACGGAGTGCGCCTTTCGGCGCCGCGTATCGGAGAAGGCTGCGGCGCAGCCGCGAACCTTCAGGGGCGCGTACCGGGGAAGGCCGCGGCGCAGCCGCGGGCCTTCAGGGGCGCGGGGAACTGCGCGAGCGACCACGACGCACCCGCGGTCGGCGACGCACCCCAGCCCCTACGGCGCGACCCCTACAGCCGTTCCACAATCGTGGCGATGCCCATCCCACCGCCCACGCACAACGTCGCCAGCCCGTACCGCAGATCCCTGCGCTCCAGCTCGTCGACGAGCGTCCCGAGGATCATCGCGCCGGTCGCCCCGAGAGGGTGACCGAGCGCGATCGCGCCCCCGTTGACGTTCACCTTGTCCAGGGACAGCCCCATGTCCTTCACGAACCGCAGCACGACCGCCGCGAACGCCTCGTTGATCTCGACGAGGTCGATGTCGTCAATGGTGAGGCCGGCCTTGGCGAGCGCCTTGCGGGTCGCGGGCGCGGGCCCGGTCAGCATGATCAGCGGCTCGGAGCCGGAGACCGCCGCGGAGACGATCCGCGCGCGCGGCGCGAGGCCGTAGCGCTCGCCGACCTCCTTCGTGCCGATGGCGACCAGCGAGGCGCCGTCGACGATGCCGGAGGAGTTGCCCGCGTGGTGGACGTGGTCGATCTCCTCGACCCAGTGGTACTTCTGCAGCGCCACCGCGTCGAAGCCGCCCATGTCGCCGATGTCCTTGAAGGACGGCTTCAGCTTGCCGAGGGAGTCGGCGGTGGTGCCGGGCCGCATGTGCTCGTCGTGGTCGAGGACGACGAGGCCGTTGCGGTCCTTGACCGGTACGACGGACCTGTCGAAGCGGCCGTCCTTCCAGGCCGCGGCGGCGCGCTCCTGCGAGAGGGCCGCGTACTCGTCGACGTCGCGCCGCGAGAAGCCCTCGACGGTGGCGATGAGGTCGGCGCCGATGCCCTGCGGCGCGAAGCCGGTCTCGAAGTTGGTCATCGGGTCGTTGAACCAGGCGCCGCCGTCGGAGGCCATCGGCACCCGCGACATCGACTCGACGCCGCCCGCGAGCACCAGGTCCTCCCAGCCCGAGCGGACCTTCATCGCGGCGAGGTTGACCGCTTCGAGGCCGGAGGCGCAGAAGCGGTTCTCCTGGACGCCGGCGACCGTGTCGGGCAGTCCCGCGGCGATGGCGGCGATCCGCGCGATGTCGGAGCCCTGGTCGCCGACCGGGCCGACCACGCCGAGGACGATGTCGTCGATGGCGGCCGGGTCCAGGTCCGGGAACCGTGCCTGGATCTCGTGGATCAGGCCGACGACGAGGTCGATCGGCTTGGTGCCGTGCAGGGCACCGTTGGCCTTGCCGCGTCCGCGCGGGGTGCGGATCGCGTCGTATACGTACGCTTCGGTGGTCACGCGTGAGCCTTTCGGGGGTGTCCGGGAGGGTTTCGTGGAATGTCCGGGAGGGTGAGGGTGCGGGTCAGCCGAGGAGGGAGCGGCCGATGATCTCCTTCATGATCTCGGTCGTACCGCCGTAGATGGTCTGGATGCGGCCGTCGGTGAAGGCCTTGGCGACGCGGTACTCCGCCATGTAGCCGTATCCGCCGTGCAGTTGCAGACAGCGGTCGGCGACCCGCTTCTGCAGTTCGGTGGCCCACCACTTCGCCATCGACGCGTGCACGGCGTCGAGTTCCCCGTTCGAGTGATCGACGATGCACCGGTCGAGGAACGTGCGGGTGACGGCGCACTCGGTGGCCATCTCCGCGATCTCGAAGCGGATGTGCTGCAGCCGGGACAGGGGGCGCCCGAAGGCCTCGCGCTCCTTCACATAGGTCGTGGTGATGTCCAGGAGGTGCTCGGCGGCGGCGATCCCGGCGACGGCGATGCCCATGCGCTCCTGCGCGAGATTCGTCATCAGGTGGACGAAGGCGCCGTTGAGCTCGCCGAGCAGGTTCTCCTTGGGGACGCGTACGTCGTTGAAGAAGAGCTCGGCGGTGTCCTGGGACTTCTGGCCGATCTTGTCGAGGTTGCGGCCCCGCTCGAAGCCGTCCGTGCCGCGCTCGACGACGAGGAGCGACAGGCCGTGGGCGCCGCCTTCCGGGGACGTCTTGGCGACGACGATGACGAGGTCGGCGAGGATGCCGTTCGAGATGAACGTCTTGGAGCCGTTGAGCACCCAGTGGTCGCCGTGGTCCTCGGCGGCGGTGCGGATGCCCTGGAGGTCGGAGCCCGCGCCGGGCTCGGTCATCGCGATGGCCGTGATGGTCTCGCCGGTGCAGAAGCCGGGCAGCCAGCGCCGCTTCTGCTCCTCGGTGGCGAGCGAGGTCAGATAGGGGCCGATGATGTCGTTGTGCAGGCCGATCGCGAGTCCGGCGGCGCCCGCGCGCGTGAACTCCTCGGCGAGGACCGCGGAGTAGCGGAAGTCGTCGTTCCCGCCGCCTCCGTACTCCTCGGGGACGGCGAGGCCGAGCAGGCCCTGCTTGCCGGCGGCGAGCCAGGCGTCACGGCTGACGATGCCGTCCTTCTCCCACTGCTCGTAGTGCGGCAGCACCTCCTTGGCGAGGAAGGTGCGGACGGTCTCGCGGAACGCCTCGTGTACCGCGGAGAAGATCTGTCGCTTCACGTACGGCCTCCTAGAGCCAGCCCTTGACGGTTTCGATCAGTGCGGCCGGCTCGGGGCCGACGGGTATGACGTTGAGCATGGTGACGCCCGCCGCCCGGAAGGCCTCGACGCGTTCACGGACGTAGCTCTCGGGTCCGCAGAGCGACATGAGCTCGCAGAACTCGTCCGGGACGGCGGCCTCGGCCTCCTTCTTCTTCCCGGCGAGGTAGAGCTCCTGGATGCGCGCGGCCTCTTTCTCATAGCCGTACGCGACCGCGAGGTCGTTGTAGAAGTTCTTCCCCTTCGCGCCCATGCCGCCTACGTAGAGGGCGATCTGGGGGCGCGCGAGGTCCCGTACGGCCGCCGCGTCGTCGCCGATGGCCAGCAGTCCCCCGGCGACGGTGTGGAGCGGCCCGAGAGCCGGATCGCGCTTCTCCTTGCCGGCGGCGAGCGCGGCGCCCCACACCTCGTGCGCCTTCTCCGGGAGGAAGAGGGTGGGCAGCCAGCCGTCGGCGACCTCGGCGGTCATGCGGACGTTGGCGGGGCCCAGGGAGGCGACGTACAGCGGCACTTCGGGGCGCACCGGCTTCGTGAGGATCTTCAGAGGCTTGCCGAGCCTGCCGCCCTTCTCCGGAGGCAGCGGCATGTCCGTGATGCCGTGGTGGTCGATGACCTCGCGGCGCAGGATGCGGCGGGTCAGCTCGATGGTCTCGCGGGTGCGGCCGAGCGGCTTGTCGTACGGCTTGCCGTGCCAGCCCTCGACGACCTGGGGGCCGGAGGCGCCGAGGCCGATGATCGCGCGGCCGCCGGAGACGGCGTCGAGTCCCGCGGCGGTCTGGGCGATGAGGGCGGGGGTGCGTGAGTAGACGTTGAGGATGGCGGCGCCGATCTTCATGCGCTCCGTGCGCGCCGCGAGGTAGCCCATGATCGTGGGCGAGTCGAAGCCGTACGCCTCCGCGACCCACACGGCGTCGAGGCCCGCGGACTCCAGGGCGGCGACGCCGTCGGCGCCCTCGCGCGGGTCGCCCGCGTAGGCGAGCGGGACCGAGATCTCCATCAGTGGTCTTCCTGTTCCTCGGAGGGTGCCGTGAGGGCCGGTACGTCCCAGTCGCGGGCCACCTCGGCGGTGTCGGCGCCCGGCTGCGCGGGGCCGGTGCGGACCCGTGTCGGGGTCGCGGAGAAACGGGGCGCGGGGGCGGGCTGGGTGATGCCGCCGTGGTCGACGAAGGTGCCGCGCGCGGCGAGGTGCGGGTGGGCGGGGGCCTCGCGCAGGGACAGCACGGGCGCCACGCACGCGTCGGAGTCCTCGAAGACGGCCGTCCACTCGTCGCGCGTACGTTCCCTGAAGCGGGCGGCGACCGCCTCGCGCAGCTCGTCCCAGCGGGCCAGGTCCTTGCGGGCGGGTGCCACGTCGGCGAGGCCGAGGAGGGTGATGAACTCGTCGTAGAACTGCTGCTCCAGGGAGCCGACGGCCATGTAGCCGCCGTCCGCGGTCGCGTAGGTGCCGTAGAACGGGCAGCCGCCGTCGAGGAGGTTGGCGCCGCGGCGGTCCTGCCAGCCGCCCGCCGCGAGCATGCCGTGGATCATCGTGGAGAGGTGGGCGGCGCCGTCGACGATCGCGGCGTCCACGACCTGCCCGGCACCGTGCACGCGCGCGTGGTTGAGCGCCGCGAGAATGCCGACGACGAGGTAGAGCGAGCCGCCCGCGTAGTCGCCGACGAGGTTCGCGGGGATCGCGGGCGGCTCGTCCGCGTTGCCGATCATGCCGAGGGTGCCGGTGATGGCGATGTACGCGATGTCGTGCCCGGCACGCGGCGCGAGCGGCCCCTCCTGGCCCCAGCCGGTCATCCGGCCGTAGACGAGCGCGGGGTTGCGGGCGTGGCAGGCGTCGGGGCCGACGCCGAGGCGCTCGGCCACGCCCGGCCGGTAGCCCTCGATGAGGACGTCGGCGCGCTCGACGAGGTCGAGGACGCGGGCCGCGCCGCCGTCGGCCTTCAGGTCGATGACGACGGAGCGTTTGTTGCGGTTGGTCACGTCGTAGTCGGGATCGATCGCGAGGCCGCCTCCTCGGGGGCGGTCGACGCGCACGACGTCCGCGCCGAGATCGGCCAGCAGCATGGCGGCGAACGGGCCGGGCCCGATGCCCGCCAGCTCCACCACACGCACTCCGGCGAGCGGTCCGTGAACGCCCTTGCCCGGCACTGCCATTGAGCCCCCAGCGCTATGACACAGCTATGACACAACTGATGTAACACCAGTGATGCTAAGAACGTGTTCCACTCTGCACAAGCCCCTGGCGAGCAAGCGCTTAGCGCGCACGCTAGCCTCGGCCACTCACAACCGCACGGGGGCGTACAGCGGAGAGGTGTCATGACCAGTCAGCACGGCGAGATCGACGGGAACGACGCGAACGACGAGACCGGCGCGAAGACGGATCGCGCCTACGACATCGTGCTCTTCGGAGCGACCGGCTTCGTGGGGGTGCTCACCGCCGAGTACCTCGCCTCGCACGCCCCCGAAGGGCTGCGATGGGCCGTCGCGGGGCGCGACACGGGGAAGCTGGAGCGGCTGCGCGAGCGCCTGGCCGCGCTCGACCCGGCATGCGCCGAACTGCCCTTGGTGCGCGCCGACGTGGCGGACCCGGACTCCTTGCGGGAGATGGCCGCCCACGCGCGCGTGGTCGCCACGACCGTCGGCCCCTATCTCACGTACGGGCAGGACCTGGTGGCCGCGTGCGCGGAGGCCGGCACGGACTACGTGGACCTGACGGGCGAGCCCGAGTTCGTCGACCTCATGTACGTGAAGCACGACACGCGCGCGCGGGAGACCGGCGCCCGCCTCGTGCACGCCTGCGGCTTCGACTCGGTCCCGCACGACTTGGGGGCGTACTTCACCGTGCGACAACTGCCCGAGGGAGTGCCGCTGCGCGTCGACGGGTTCGTGCGGACCAACGGGCAGTTCTCCGGCGGCACGTTCGCCTCCGCGCTCAACCAGTTCGCGCGGGCCCCGCAGATGATGGCAGCCGCGAAGGAGCGGCGGCGCCACGAGCCCCGCCCGACGGACCGCAAGGCGTACGCCCCGCCGAGCGCGCCCAGGTACGCGGGCGAAGTGGGCGCGTGGGCGCTGCCCTTGCCGACGATCGACCCGCAGGTGGTGCAGCGCTCGGCGCGGGCCCTTGAGCGGTACGGACCCGACTTCCGCTACCGGCACTACGCGGCCGTGCAGACGCTGCCGGTCGCGCTGGGCGCACCGGTGGCCCTCGGCGGTCTGCTGGCGGCCGCGCAACTGCCGCCCGCGCGACGGTGGCTGTCGGGCCGGCTGAAGCCCGGCGACGGGCCGAGCCGGGAGCGGCGGGCCAAGACGTGGTTCTCGGTGCGGTTCGTCGGCGAGGGCGGCGGCAAGCGGGTCTTCACCGAGGTCTCGGGCGGCGACCCCGGATACGACGAGACGGCGAAGATCCTCGCCGAGTCGGCGCTGTGCCTCGCCCGGGACACCCTGCCGCCGTCCGCGGGGCAGGTGACCACGGCCGTGGCGATGGGCGACGCGCTGCTCGCGCGGCTGCGGGCGGCGGGGATCTCGTTCCGGGTCGCCTCGGTGCGGTAGGGCGGCGGGTACGACCGTACGGGAATGCCCCGCACGTTTCCGTGCGGGGCATCCACCGGAGATCAGACCACCGGCACCGGGTAGGTCGGGTACTCCACCCCGGAGACGTACTGGACGACCCGGATGACCTGGCACGAGTAGCCGAACTCGTTGTCGTACCAGAGGTAGAGGATCGCGTTGTCGCCGTCGACCTTGGTGGCGCCGGCGTCGACGATCGAGGCGTGGCGCGAGCCGATGAAGTCGTTGGAGACCGCGTCGGGGGCGCTGGTGAAGTCGATCTGGCGCTTGAGCGGCGAGGTCAGCGACACGTTGCGGAGGTAGTCGAGGACTTCCTCGCGGGTCGTCTCGCGGCCGAGCCGCAGGCTCAGGATGGCGATGGAGACGTCCGGCACGGGCACGCGGATCGAGCTGCCCGTGATCGGCGCCTTGAGGTCCGGCAGCGCCTTGGCGACGGCGGAGGCGGCCCCGGTCTCCGTGATGACCATGTTGAGCGGCGCGGAGCGGCCGCGGCGGTCGGCCTTGTGGTAATTGTCCAGCAGGTTCTGGTCGTTGGTGAACGAGTGGACGGTCTCCACATGGCCGCGCACCACGCCGTACTCGTCCGCCATCGCCTTGAGCGGCGGCACGATCGCGTTGGTGGTGCAGGAGGCGCAGGACAGGATCTGCTCGTCCGGCTTGATCGTGTCGTGGTTGACGCCGTGCACGATGTTCGGGACGTCGCCCTTGCCCGGGGCGGTCAGGACGACCTTGTCGATGCCGGGGCGCAGGTGCTGCGAGAGGCCCTCGCGGTCCCGCCACTTGCCGGTGTTGTCGATGAGGATGGCGTCCTTGATGCCGTACGCCGTGTAGTCGACCTCGGAGGGGTCGTTGGCGTAGATCACCTTGATCTCGTTGCCGTTGGCGACGATCGTGCTGTTCGCCTCGTCGACGGTGATCGTGCCCTGGAACTGGCCGTGGATGGAGTCGCGGCGCAGCAGCGAGGCGCGCTTCACGATGTCCTGCTCGCCGCCCTTGCGGACGACCACGGCACGCAGGCGCAGGCCGTTGCCGGAGCCCGCCTTCTCGATGAGCAGGCGGGCGACGAGGCGGCCGATGCGGCCGAAGCCGTAGAGGACGACGTCGCGGCCCTCGCGGCACTCGATCTTGTTGTCGCCGGTGGCGCCGGCGACGGCCTCGGCGGTGAACTCCTCGACGCTCAGACCGCGGTCGTCGGTCCGGTACGTCGCGGCGAGCATGCCGATGTCGATCTGCGAGGGGCCGAGGTCGAGGGTGGTGAGAGCCCGCAGGAACGGCAGCGTCTCGGTGACCGAGAGCTCCGCGCCGGCGATCTGCCGGGCGAATCGGTGGGTCTTCAGGATGCTGACCACCGACTTGTTCACCAAGGAGCGGCTGTGCAGCAGGACCGTCACGTCCCGCTCGCGGTGCAGCTTCCCGATGATCGGGATCATCGACTCCGCGATCTCCTCGCGGTGCTTCCAATTGGTGAACGAGTCGTCATTGACAGTCACAGAAGTATCTTTCGAGCTAGGCGGCGCTCATATGCTAACCCGCCCCTCATTTGATCGTTCAACCCGGTGGCTCACGCCCCGGTCGCCTCCCGCAAAGCCGCGCGGCACAGGGCGTCCGCGCGCCGTGTGGACTCCGGGAGGCGGTAGCGGGGCGTCAGGCGCAGCACGTGCGCGCAGGCGTTGGGCAGGCTCACCCGGTGGCCGGCCGAGACGAAGACCGGCTTCACGCCCTCGCGGGTGCGCAGCGCGCGGCCCACCTCTTCGGCGCCGTCGAGCAGCGGCGCCCCGCTTCCGCGCGCGGCGGCCGGGGCCTCGTACGAGAAGGTGAAGGGGTTCTTGGCGACGCCCAGCGTCGGCAGCCCGGTCAGGACGCCGAGGTGGCTCGCGAGGCCGAAGCGGCGCGGGTGGGCGATGCCGTAGCCGTCGCAGACGACGAGCCCGGGGTCGGCCCGCAGCCCGGCGAGCGCGGCGAGGACCGCCGGGATCTCGCGGAACGCCAGCAGGCCGGGCACGTACGGGAACGCCACCGTGCCGACCGCCGTCGACTCCTCGACCACGTCGAGCGTCGCGGCGTCCAGGACGACGACGGCCGCGGCGACGATGTCCCGCTCGTCGTCGTAGGCGACGTCCACCCCGGTCACGTGTCCCGTGCCGGGCGGTGGGCCCTCTTCGTCGAGGACGACGCGGGTGCGCAGTTCGTCCTGGACGGCGCGGGCCGTCCGCTCGTCGGTGGGCCAGTCGGGAGGCGGTGTGTGGCTGATCATGGTGCAGGTCAGCCTAGTTGGGCGCCGACGAGGGACGACGACCGTCGGAGGCGGCCCGGATGCCCGGCATTAAAGACGCGTAAAGATTGCCGGAAACAGGCAATGTCAGACCTTTCACCGCCATGCCAGGATCGGTCCGTACCGAGGTGAACGGCATGACGAGGGAAGTGATCCGATGACGGTGTTTCTGGTTCTCGGCATCACGGGGATCGTGCTGCTGGCGCTCGCGCTCGTCCTCGACGGGGTGCTCGACAGCGTCTTCGGCGGGGCGGGCGCGCTGGACGGGCTCTTCGACGGGCTGCTCTCGCTGCCGGTCGTCGCGGGGTTCGTGTCCCTGCTCGGCTTCGGCGGGGCGCTCGTGCTCGGCACCACCGGCCTCGGCGCGGGCCCCGCCACCTTCGCGGGAGCCTGTGCCGGGACCGGCGCGGCCTGGGTGACGTGGAAGTTCACCCGCGCCCTGATGCGTGACCAGACCGCCCGCACCCCGCGCGGCGACGACCTCGTGGGCACCCCGGGGTCCGTGGTCACCGCGATCCCGGCCGACGGCTACGGCGAAGTGCTGCTGCACCTCGCGGGCCAGCGTGTGAAGTTCGCGGCCCGCAGCTCCGTGGCCGTGGCGCGGGGCACCGAGATCTGGGTCGACGCGACGCTCTCACCGACCTCGGTGACCGTGCGGCCCGTGGAGCGCTGACCCGGCGCACGCCCACCACCCGCCCCCACACCACCCATCACGAAACCGATCTGCCGTCCCCGGGCGGCAGAGGGGAACGCACCATGAGCCCAGTCCTGATCTCCGTCGTCGGAGTCGTCGTACTCCTCGTCCTGTTGGCGCTCGTCGTCATCACGCGCTACAAGGTCGCCGGGCCCAGCGAGGCCTTCATCGTGACCGGCCGGCGCGGCAAGAAGTCCACCGACCCGGACACCGGACGGGTCATGACCGACAACAGCGGCCAGAAGGTCGTGGTCGGCGGCGGCGTCTTCGTCGTGCCGTTCGTGCAGCAGAAGTTCACCCTCGACCTGTCCTCGCGGCACATTCCGATCGCCGTGCGCGGCGCAGTCACGCTGCGCGGCGTGAAGGCGAACCTCGAAGGCGTCGCCATCGTGAAGGTCGGCGGCACCGAGGACTCGATACGGGCCGCGGCCCAGCGGTTCCTGGTGCAGCAGGACGGCATCGTCGGCTTCACCCAGGAGGTGCTGTCCGGCGCGCTGCGCTCCATCGTGGGACGGATGTCGGTCGAGGACATCATCCGGGACCGTGCCGCGTTCGCCGGGCAGGTCGCCGAGGAGGCGGAGGCCAGCCTGTCCGGGCAGGGCCTGGTCCTGGACGCCTTCCAGATCCAGGACATCACCACCGAGGGCTCCTACCTGGAGGACCTGGGGCGGCCCGAGGCGGCCCGCGCCAAGCAGGAGGCGGACATCGCCGAGGCGGTGGCGCGCCGCGCCGCCGAGCAGGCGCGGCTGAAGGCCGAGGAGGAGATCGCGATCGCCCAGCGGACGTTCGCGCTCAAGCAGGCCGAGATCAAGGCCGAGACGGACGAGGCCGCGGCCCGCGCCGCCGCCGCGGGTCCGCTCGCCGAGGCGGCCCGCAGGCAGGACGTCCTGTCCGAGCAGGAGAAGGTGGCCCAGCGCCAGGCCGCCCTGACCGACCGCGAGCTGGACACCAAGGTCCGCAAGCCCGCCGACGCCGCGCGCTACCAGGCCGAGCAGGAGGCGGAGGCCCGCAGGATCGGCCTGGTCAAGCAGGCCGAGGCCGACGCGGAGCGGGCCCGGCTCACCGGTGAGGGCGAGAAGGCACACCGCGCGGCGCTCGCCGACGCCGTGCGCCTGGAGGGTGAGGCGGAGGCCGCCGCCATCGGCGCGAAGGGGTCCGCCGAGGCGGAGGCGATGCACAAGAAGGCCGACGCGTTCACGCGGTACGGCGACGCCGCCGTCCTGCAGATGCTCGTCGAGGTCCTGCCGAGCGTGGTCGCCAAGGCGTCGGAGCCGCTCAGCGCGGTGGACAAGATGACGGTGATCTCCACGGACGGGGCGAGCCAGCTCTCACGCACGGTCGCCGACAACGTCGCCCAGGGTGTCGAACTGCTCAACTCCACCACGGGGGTCGACCTCGCGGAGCTCCTGAAGAACCTCACCGGAGGCAAGCCGCCGGCACCGGCACCCGCGTCCGTCAACGGCCGCATCGAAGTGACCGACTAGTCACTCGTCACGCTCCCGTACGCCGCATCACGAGCGCCAGCGTGTCGTCCTGGTGGAGCACGTCACCGAGCAGGTCCCCGGCCAGCAGGCCCGGGATCTGCTCGGTCGGTCGTGCGCGGTGCCGGCACAGGGCCTCCTTGAGCCGGGCCTCGCCCGCGATGGGGTCCCTGCGGCTCTCGGTGAGACCGTCCGTGTAGAGGAGCAGCACGTCGTCGGGGCCCATGGTGGTGGTCAGGACGCGGTCGCTGCCGGGCAGAGGAAAACCGATTCCGCGCCCGCGCACCTCAAGGTAGGTCGCGCTGCCGTCCCCGTGGGCGAGCAGGGCCGGGGGGTGGCTGCCGTTGGCCAGGGAGAGCTTGCCTTCGACCGGGTCGAGGCGGGCCAGGAGCAGGGTCGCCATGACGTTCTGGTCGAAGGGCGCCAGGATGGTGTCGGTCCGCGCCACGATGCTCTCCAGCGGATGGCCTTCGAGGGCGAGGGTGCGCACCGCGTGGGTGACGGTCAGCGCGGTGCGGGTGCTGGTGATCCCGTGCCCGATCGCGTCGACGACGGTGATGTGGACGGTGCCGTCCGGAAGGGTGAACCAGTCGTACAGGTCGCCGCCGGTGGGGGCGTCGTCGCTGGCCGGGGCGTAGTGCACGGCCAGTTCCAGGCCTTCGACGTGCAGCGGTCTGGGACGCAGCGCGTCCTCCAGGGCGCGCAGGGTGCGGCCGTGCGCCGTGCGCAGCTGCTCGTCGCGCTCTTCGAGCTGTACGTAGAGGGCGAGGACCCCGCTGTTCGTCTCGGCCAGCTCGTGCTTGAGCCGCTGGTGTTCGTCGGCGAGGGCGTCCGCGCGCGCCAGCGCCGCCCGGAGCTCCTCCTCCAGCAGGGCGACGTCGGTCTCGCCGTGCTGCGCCGCGGAGGGGGAGGTGGCCGGGGGGCGGCTCGGCTGCCACCCGCCGGCGTAGGGCGTCCCGGGGCCGTGCGAACCGGTGGACGGCAGGGGCAGGTTCCAGACGAACGTGCCGTCCGGCTCGGTCATCGCGCGCAGCGGCAGGCGGTCCGTCGGCACCTGGGCGCCGGTGCTCTGGGGCGGCAGGCGCAGGGCGAGGGTCAGCCGGTGCCCGCCGTCCTCGCCCGTCTCGCGTCCGCTCAGCAGGGTGACCGGGCGGCCGCGGCCGAGGGACGCGGCGGCCACCTCGCTCAGCGACAGGACGAGGCGCGCCCGGTCGTCGGCGGGCAGCCGGTGTCCCAGGGCGATGCTTCGTACGGTGCGCCGGAGGGCCTTGAGCGTACGGAAGGTTTCGCGGGTCATCTCATTCCCAGGTGGGGGCCGAGGGCCAGGATGGTGGCGTCGTCACGACGGCGGCGGTGGGTGTGGGCCAGGGAGGCCGCAAGCAGCACCGGGGGCAGCGTGAGGCGCGCGTCGGTGGGGGCGTGGGTCCACCGGTGGTCGATGCCGTCGGTGTACAGGACCACGGTGGTGTGCTGGGAGACGTCCACGAACCGGCTCCTGGGCTTGGGGAGGTTGTAGCCGACGATGCCGGCGTGCCCGGTGAACTGGTGGTGGATGCCTTGGGGGGACAGGGTCGTGGCGCGGACGTTGCCGATGCCGCAGAACTCGGCCCGGCCGCCGGATATGCGCAGTGCGGCGACGGCGGCGCCGCGGGTGTGCCGCAGCGCCCTGTGCAGTGCGGCGATGATGTCCACCAGCGGGGCGGTGGGGTTCGCCAGGAAGGTGCGTTCGGCGCGCTGGGCGGCCGTGGCGGCCTCGGGGCCGTGCCCGAGCCCGTCGATCATCAGTGCGGTCCGGGCATCGTCGTGTTCGGCGACCGCGTATCCGTCGCCGCTCTCCCGCTCCCCGTCGGCGGGCAGGCACAGCGCGCCCGGGGCGCCCGGGGCTCGGGGCGTGTCCGGGTCGGCGAGGCGGGCATGGGCGAGCGTGCCGAGTCCGGCTTCCGAGCGGATGGCGAAGTCGGTGGCGATGCGGCGCGCGGCGCCGAGCCCCGCTCCTATCGTCTTGGTGGTGCTGTAGCCGTCCACGAGGCTCCGCGCGACGTCGGGCATGCCGGGGCCGCTGTCGACGGCGACGATGTCCATGCCGCCGCGGAGCGGCGAGCGCTGGACGAACAGGGCGCCGTTCCTGGCGTGCTTGACGATGTTGCTCGCCAGTTCGCTCGCGAGCACGGCCGCCTGGTCGGGCAGCGCCCCGGGCATGCCGTGCGCGACCGACCTGGCCTGATCGGCCGCACTCTGCACCGCGCTGGGATGGTCTATGGCGATGTGCAGGGTGCGTGCCGCCGCGTCGGTGTTCACCGTCGTCCGTTCCACCGCACGGCGGTGATGGTCGTGCCCTGGCCCGGCGCGGTCTGCACCTTGAACTCGTCCATGAGGCGGCGCGCGCCGCCAAGCCCGTGACCGAGACCGGCACCGGTGGTGTACCCGTCGACGAACGCCTGGTCGAGGTCGGCGATGCCAGGACCCTGGTCGGTCACCGAGAGCCGAAGGCCGCGTCGGCCGCCCTGTCCGATGATCTCCAGGGTGACGGAGCCTCCGCCGCCGTGGACGTAGGCGTTGCGGGCCAGTTCACTGGCGGCCGTGACGATGCGCGTCTGGTCCACGAGCCCGAAGCCGGCCCGCAGGGTCGCTTCGCGCACCGCGTGCCGCACCGCGAGCAGGTCCTCCTCCGCCCGGATGGCGTGCTCGCTGCGGAGGGGCTCGGCGTCGGCACGGGTCTGGGCGGGGACAGTGCGCGTTTCTTCGAGGTCACCGTAGAGGGACACCACGGCTCCCCTTGGGTGATCGGTCCGAGCTTCCCTTGGACGACCGGGACGACGGCTGCCAGCCCAGTGCGATCATCCCCTGCTCCGCGTTGAGGGTGGTCTCCACACCGGACAGCTCCAGCCCCAGTTCCACCAGGGTGATCGCGACCGCGGGCCGCATGCCGGCCACGATCACCCGGGCTCCGAGCAGTCGCGCCGTGGTCGTCAGCTCCATCAGCGTACGGGCCACGAAGGAGTCGATGATCTCCAGCCGGGAGATGTCGATGAGGATCGCGCGCGCACGGTCGGCGACGATGCGCTGTGTCAGTTCCTCGGTGAAGGCGAGCGCCGCTCTGTCGTCGAGTTCGTTGAGCAGACCGGTGACCAGCACGTCACCGAGTCGCAGGATCGGTACGCCGCTCAAGCCGCCGCTCACCGCGCATCCGCGAAGGAGGCCCGCTGCTCCGGCTGGTCCGTGAGCAGCGGGATGGCGGCGGCGAGTGCGTCGGCCAGCGTCGCGCGGGTCAGGATGGGCGACAGGTCGATGCCGAGCTGCGCGATGATCTGGGCGATCGGCGGGCGGATGCCGCTGATCACACAGTCGGCGCCCATCAGCCGTACGGCGTTGACGGTCTGCATGAGGTGGTGCGCCACCGCGGTGTCCACCGTGGGAACACCGGTGATGTCGATGATGGCGACCTGCGCCTCGTCCCGCTCGATGGCCTCAAGCAGGTTCTCCATCACGACCTGGGTGCGGGTCGTGTCGAGCGTGCCGATCAGCGGGACGGCGAGGACCCGGTCCCAGATGCGCACCACGGGCGTGGACACTTCCAGGAGCTGGCGGCTCTGTCGCCGGATGATCTCCTCGCGGCCCTCGACGAAGGTCTCGAAGGAGATGGCGCCCGCGGTATCGAGCAGGCGGTTGATGAACAGGGCGGCTTGGTAGAGGGCGGTGACGTCCCGCGTGTCCTGCTGCACCGCTTCGAGGAGCGCTTCCTTCAGCGCCAGCACGGCCATGTAGATGGACGTGGGCGTCGCGCCTCCTCTGGCGCGGCGCAGCGAGAGGTCCGTGATGGCCTGTCGCAGGCTGGGGTGCGAGGCCACCACGTCCTGAACGGGGCGGTCCGTCTCCAGGCCGGCGAGCAGGGTCTCGACCAAGGAGTCGGCTTCCTCGTTCAGCTCGTCCTCGGTGATGCCTGTCTCCAGGACCGACTGTTCCGACTGAAGCTGCACCCAGCGATCGGCCACCTTCTCCCCCTGCTCACGCAGGGCGGCAATGACACGCAACCGGGCCTCGGGCTCACTGGTGTTCATTCCATCCACCTTAGCAATTGTTGTCGCACGGCAAATGTTAACCGAGGTCGACGATCTTCCCCAGGCAGAGGCTACGACGCGTCAACTACGCGCACCAGCAGCACCGTTGTCACCGTAATCGGGCCATGACCGTCTGCGAGTACCTGGATACGCCGGAAGTAAACCCACGCAATCAGGCGAACGGCCCCGGTCGTTCGGCGCTCCGGCCCCTGCCACGGTCAGGCGGACTCCGCCGCGCGGTCGCCCGCCGTGCCGGGCCGGGGCGCCGTGCACTCCACCGATCTGTGGAACCCGCTCAGACCCTCGACCAGGGCGGAGCGTTCCGCGGGCCGCATCTCCGAGATGGCTTCGAGCAGCGCACTCTCCCGGCGGGACCGCAGTTCGTTGAGGTAATTTTCTCCCCGGCTCGACAAGCGGAGTTCGAGCTCGCGGCGACTGGCTGAACTGAGGGACCGCTCGATGAAGCCCAGGGCGTGAAGGCGGTCACACATACGACTCACCGAGGACGGTGCCGCCCCCAGGTACTCGCCGAGGGTGCGGAGGTTGATCCCCTGCGCACCGTCCAGGGCGTAGAGCACACGCAGTTGAGAGGACGACACCGGTGCCGTCGTGGTGATGTCCCTGCCCCTGCTCCACAGCACTTCAAGCAGCTCGATGACTTCCCGGGCAGCATGCGCGGCCGCATCCTGGCTGCCTCCGGCGGAAGTTTCGGAATCCATGCCCTCAACTGTGACACTTCGCAATGATCCTGTCAGTCGCTGAGACATGGCAGGCCGACAGCTCCTTCGCAAGCTCTTCCCGTACTTCGCAGGCTCTTTCCGTATCAGGAACGACCGCACAGGAACAGGTGGTATCCGACAAGTGGACAGACTCACGGCCGTGGAACGTGCGCTGCGCAGATCCGCACCGCACGCTCTCATCGAAGCAGTGCGGGACGCGCTCGCCGATCACTACGCAGCCGACTCCGTGGAACTGCTCATGGCCGACTACGCGATGACCATACTCCAACCGGTCAACGCCCTCCCGGAGACCACGACACCCGTGCCGGCCCACACCGGTGCGCTCGGCCGCGCGTTCGGCTCGCAGGAACCCTTTGTCGAGACGGACGCCCAGAACCACCGGAGCACCGCCCATCTCCCCGTGACCGTGCGCGGCGACCGCATCGGCGTCCTCAGCGTGCGGCTGCCCGCCGACGCCTGCGGCCCCGCCACCGTGTGCGAACTCGCCGAGGCGGCCGAGGTGCTCGCCCACGAGATCGTGGTGGCGGGACGCGACACCGACCTCTACCTCCAGGCCCGGCGGGCCGACCGGCTCACCCTCGCCGCCGAGATGCAGTGGCAGCTGCTGCCCGGCTGTGCCAGCTCCCGTCCGGAGTACGACATCGGGGCCCAGCTCGAACCGGCGTACGCGATCCACGGCGACAACTTCGACTGGTCGGCCTCGGCCGACCAGCTCACCCTCACCGTCACCAACGGCATGGGCGAAGGCATCCAGGCCGCCCTGCTCACCAACCTCGCGGTCAACGCGCTGCGCAACGCCAGGCGCGCCGGGCTCTCCCTTGCCGACCAGGCCTGCCTAGCGGACCAGGCCGTCTACGGCCACTTCCAGGGCGCCTGCCACCTGTCCGTGCTGCTCCTGCGCTTCGATCTCGGCACGGGAGACGTGGAGATCATCGACGCGGGCTCGCCGAGGATGTGGCGGATGCGCGACGGCAGGCCCGAGCCCATCGAACTGGACGCACAGCTGCCGCTCGGCATGTCCGAGGACACCCCCTACAGCACGGAGCACTTCCGGGTCCGTCCCGGCGACCGGCTCCTGTTCGTCAGTGACGGCGTCTACAACACGGCGTCGCCGACGGGCGAGCGGTACAGCGAGCGCGCGCTCACCCGGGCGATGACGAGCACCCGCCTCCTGCCGCCCTCGCAGGTCCCGCGCGCGGTGCTCAAGGAGCTCTCGGGATATCGCGGGCCGATCGACACCGACGACGACGCGATGATCGTGTGCCTCGACTGGCGGGGTCGCGACTGAGCCCGCCGCGCCGGCGAACAAGGGCGTTGAACCCGCCACTTTTCGGGCAAGAGTTCCCTTCGTACGGCCACGATTCGGGATGGCCGACCCGATGAAGGAGGAGGCTCATGCGGACACAGCACATACCGCTCGACACCGGACCGCCGGCAACCGCCACCTTCGAAAAGAGGCCCGAAGCGGTCTCGGACGCGAGGGATCTCACCCGCGGCTACCTCGCGGGGCTCACTCCTGCCGTGGACGACGAGAACGCCGCGAGCATCGAACTCGTCGTCTCCGAGCTCATCACCAATGTGGTGCGCCATGCCCGCGGCACGCTGTGCTCACTGCGGCTGCACGCGCGGCCCGGTGTCCTCACGGTCGCCGTCTCCGACGCCGATCCCCGGCCGCCGCGGGAGCGGGCCCCCGACTTCGAGGGCGGCACCGGCGGCTTCGGCTGGCCCATGGTCCAGCAGCTGGCCAGAGCCGTCGGCGTCACGCGCGGCCCGGACGGGAAGACGGTCCGGGCGGAGCTGGCGCGGTAGGAGCACCCCGGCGTCCGGCCGCGCACCCAGCGCGGTGATACTTCGATCATGGATTGGGCGCTGCGCTCCGCACGGACGGCGGACATCGAGGCCATCGCCGACCTGCGGGCCACGGTGCTGCGACCGGATCTGGAGCGGCTCGGACGCTTCGATCCGCACCGGGCGCGGCAGCGGCTGCGGGACTCGTTCTCCGCCGCGCACACATCGGTGATCGAGACGGCGGGCGCCTTCGCTGGCTGCGTCGCGCTGAGGCCCGCCGCGGACGGGCGATGGCTGGAGCACTTCTACCTGGCGCCGCGGTGCCAGGGAAGAGGCATCGGCTCGGCCGTCCTCGGCCATCTCCTGGAGCTGACCGACGCCGAGGGCACGACGGTCCGCCTCGACGTGCTGCGGGGCAGCGCCGCGCGGCGGCTGTACGAGCGGCACGGATTCACCGTCGAGGACGAGGACCCCATTGACGTGTTCATGGTGCGGCCGCCAGGGGGGCTGCGGGCCTCGGCCGACGCCTGGGGCGCCCGGTAGCCTCGCGATCATGTTCATTCTCGAATTGACCTACACCGCGCCGGTCGCCGCCGTCGACGAGCAGCTGGCCGCCCACGTCGAATGGCTCGACCAGCAGTATGAGGCCGGGATCTTCATCGCCTCCGGCCGCAAGAACCCGCGCGACGGCGGCGTGATCATCGCCGTCGCCGACGACCGCGCGCGGATCGAGGAGCTCGTCGCGACGGACCCGTTCACGAAGGCCGGGGTGTGCGCGTACCGGATCACCGAGTTCTACGCGACGAAGACGGCCCCGGCGCTCGCCCCGTACCGCGAGCAGCTGCCCGCCTAAGCACCGCCACTGCCTGCCTGGCGTGCCGCTCCGCTTCGCTCCAGGCGGGCGATGCGGCCCTTCTCCCCGGCGGCCCAGCACCCCCGGTCCCGGGCGCAGTCGACGGTGTCGTACGAGCCCGTGTCGACCGTCCGCCAGCTCCGGCCGCCGTCCGTCGTGACGTCGGTGCCCGTAGGGCCGACGGCGAGGGCCGTGGAGCGGCTGTGCGGGAACCAGGTCACGCCCGAGCGGTAGGCGGGCGGCGGGCGGTCCGCCGGGTCCCAGTGGCGGCCGCCGTCCCCGGTGACCGCGGCCGCCCTCGGCGAGGCCTGGCCCGCCCGGTAGTCGCCGCCGACCGCGATGCCGTGCGTGCGGTCGCGGAAGGCGAGGCCGAAGACGCCGCGGGCCGGATCGCCCGCGGGGAGCGGCGCGTCGGTGGCCCTCCAGGTCAGTCCGCGGTCGGCGGAGTGCAGGACACGCGCGCGTGCCGCTCCCCCGGTGGCCAGCCACACGTCACGCGGCCCGGAGCTCACCAGACACTGGCCGCTCGCCGCGAACCCCGCCTCGCCCTCCTGCGCGGCGGGCATGCCGGCGCTGGGCAGGACCCGCCAGGAGCGGCCGCCGTCGGCGGTGGACAGGATGCGGAATCTCCCGTCGACCGGGTCGCTCATCGCCAGTCCGTGGCGGCGGTCGAAGAAGGTCATGCAGTCGTAGAAGGCTCTGGCGTCGGTGTTGCGGAAGGACTCCGTCCAGGTGGCTCCGCCGTCCTCGGTGCGCAGCACCCGGGACGCCTCGCCCTCGCCGATGGCGAGCACCACCGCGCGGCGGCCGTCGAAGGCCTCGATGTCACGGAACTCCAGAGCGGCGGCGCCGGGCGGGGAGACTTCGCGCCAGCTCTCTCCGCCGTCGGATGTACGCAGCACGGTTCCCCCTGTGCCGGCCGCCCAGGCCGTGTCGCGGCTGACGGCGGCGAGGCCGCGGAAGCGGGCTTCGGTGCCGCTGTCCGTGAGCTGCCAGCGCGGATCGCGGTCCGGGCGGTGCGTGCGCGTGTCCGCCGCGGCGGCGCCGGGCGCCGCGAGGACGCTTCCTGCGAGCACCGCCCCGCACAGTCCCGCGAGTACCGTCCGGCTCATCGACTTCGACTTCCCCATGCCCCTCATGGCGGGCGAAGCTAGCCGACGCGCCGGGGCTCGTCCAGATGGCCGGAAGGCCTCCCCCATGAGGTGATCGCCGGGAACCGCGGGCGCCGCCACGGTGTCGCGGTGACAGAGGTCACTCGGTCCGACCCGCCCTCGGTGTGCACGGATCTCGTCATTCCGTCGTCTAGTCAAGTGCCGACCCCAGTCGTCCAGCAGTCAGTGAGGGAGCAGGCGTTGTCCACCGTCATCGAGCAAGCCGTAGAGGCCCGCCTCGTCGCCGCCGCGCCGCGGATGCCGAGCATTCCCGCAACGCTCCACTACGACCGGCGGGATCCCTTCGCCGTACGGATGAGCTTCCCCGCCCCGGCGACCCTGGAGGGCGTCGAGGTGTACTGGACCTTCGCCCGTGAGCTGCTCCTCCAGGGCGTCGAGCGCGCGGTCGGCGACGGTGACGTGCGCGTGCGGCCGTACGGCTGCGACCGCACCGTCGTGGAGTTCCACGCCCCCGAGGGCACCGCGATCGTCCACGTCCGCACCGGGGAGCTCCGCGGCTTCCTGCGCCGCACGACGGCGCTGGTGCCGGTCGGCCAGGAGCACCGCCACGTCGACCTGGACCAGGACCTGGCCGAGCTGATGCGGGACGCCCTCTGAGGCGGCCCGCATGGGGTGGGCCCCGCCCGGCCCGCCCGGTAGCCCGATAAACCGTTGACACGCTCCACGGAGCTTCCTACGGTGTACAACGGTTCTGTTGCCGTCGATAGGAGTAGGACGTTGCTCGTCTGAGGTCATGAGACACCGCGTCACGCAGCTTTCGCTGCCGTGCACGCCGTGTGCGACCTCGGCATCACGAGCCGTCCCGTCCCCCGGCACAGGCCTTTCTCTTTCTCCGGCCTCCTCTGCGCCGCGGTGTCTCGAACGCGTTGCCCCTGACCGCGCTCCACACCACGCAACCGCGAGGCCCGTATGTCTACAGCCCCCACCTCCATCACCTGTACGTCGCTCTCCTTCGCCTGGGCCGACGGAACCGATGTCTTCGACGACCTCCAGGTGACCTTCGGACCCGGCAGAACCGGACTCATCGGCGTCAACGGCTCGGGCAAGTCCACCCTGTTGAAGCTGATCGCCGGTGAAATGGCGCCCGCCGAGGGCACCGTGCGCGTCACGGGCGAGGTCGGCCATCTGCCGCAGAACATCACCCTCGACACCGCCCTGCGCGTCGACGAGGTGCTCGGCATCGCCGCGACCCGCGCCGCGCTGCACGCCATCGAGGCGGGTGACGTGCGCGAGGAACACTTCACCGCGGTCGGCGACGACTGGGATGTCGAGGAGCGCGCCGTCGCCACCCTCGCCGAGCTCGGGCTCGGCCACATCGGCCTGGACCGCACCACGGGCGAAGTGTCGGGCGGCGAGTCGGTGCTGCTGCGCCTGGCGGCACTCCTCCTGCGCCGTCCCGACGTGCTGCTGCTCGACGAGCCGACCAACAACCTTGATCTGTACGCCCGTCGGCGCCTGTACGCGGCCGTCGAGGCGTGGTCCGGCGTCCTGGTCGTGGTCAGCCACGACCGTCAACTCCTGGATCTGGTCGACCAGATCGCCGATCTGCGGGACGGGGAGGTCAGTTGGTACGGCGGGAACTTCACCGCGTACGAGGAGGCGCTCGCCATGGAGCAGGAGGCGGCGGAGCGCATGGTGCGCGTCGCCGAGACCGATCTGCGCAAGCAGAAGCGCGATCTTGCCGACGCCCAGGTCAAGTTGGCCCGCCGCAAGCGGTACGGCCAGAAGATCCAGGACAGCAGGAGCCAGCCGAAGATCCTGATGGGCGCGCGCAAGCGGGCCGCCCAGGAGTCGGCCGGCAAGCACCGCATCATGCACGAGGAGAAGCTCGCCGAGGCCAAGGAGCGCCTGGACGACGCCGTCGAGGCGGTGCGCGAGGACGACGAGATCCGCGTCGACCTGCCGCACACCCTGGTGCACCCCGGGCGCACCGTGCTCACCCTCAGCGGTCTCGAACTGCGCTACGGGGCGCGCGTGGAGGGCGAGTTCGAGCTGCGCGGGCCCGAGCGGATCGCGCTGATCGGCCGCAACGGCGCCGGCAAGACCACGTTCCTGCGCACCGTCGCCGGGGAGCTCGACGCGGTCTCCGGAGAGGCGCGGACGCACGTCCCGACGCGGTTCCTGCCGCAGCGCCTCGACGTGCTCGACGGCGACCTGACCGTCGCGGAGAACGTGGCTGCGTACGCTCCCGACGCGACCAACAACCGCGTCAGGGCACGCCTGGCCCGGTTCCTGTTCAAGGGCGCCAAGGCCGACCAGCGGGCGGCGACCCTGTCGGGCGGCGAGCGGTTCCGTGCGGCGCTCGCGGCGCTGCTGCTCGCGGAGCCCGCACCGCAGCTCCTCATGCTCGACGAGCCGACGAACAACCTCGACATGGCGAGTGTGAAGCAGCTCTCGACGGCCTTGGAGTCGTACGAGGGCGCGCTGATCGTCGCCAGTCACGACCTGCCGTTCCTGGAGTCCATCGGCATCACGCGGTGGCTGCTCCTGGACGGCGAGCTCAAGGAGATCACCCAGGAAAAGAAGACAGAAGCTGTCGGGTATTACTCGTAGCGTCGGGTGCATGCACCAGGACACAGGACGGGAAACGCACCGTGACGGCCAGCAGTACATCACCATCGACGGAGCCCGTGAGAACAACCTGAAGGAAGTGAGCCTGCGCATCCCGAAGGGCCGGCTCACGGTCTTCACCGGGGTGTCGGGCTCCGGGAAGTCGTCGGTCGTCTTCGACACGATCGCGGTGGAGTCGCAGCGCCAGCTGAACGAGACGTTCACCTGGTTCGTCCGCAACCGGCTGCCGAAGTACGAGCGGCCGCACGCGGACGCCATCGAGGAGCTCTCCCCCGCGATCGTCGTCGACCAGAAGCCGATCGGCGGCCACTCCCGCTCCACCGTGGGCACGATGACGGACATCTACTCCGTGATCCGGGTGCTGTTCTCCCGGCACGGCACCCCGAGCGCGGGCCCGGCCACGGCGTACTCGTTCAACGACCCGTCGGGCATGTGCCCCGCGTGCGACGGGCTCGGCCGCACCGTGCGGCCCGACTACGACCGCATCCTGGACCCCACCAGGTCCCTGGCGGACGGCGCGATCCTCTTCCCGCCGTTCGCCGCAGGGACCTGGCAGGGCCAGACATACACGAACACCCCCGACCTGGACACGCACAAGCCGGTCGGTGAATTCACCGACGCCGAGCGGCAGTTCCTGCTGCGCGGCGGCCGGGGAAGGAAGAAGGTCAGCGTCGACAACACGGGCGGCGCGCGGGACATCGACTACGAAGGGCTCGCCGACCGCTTCGAGCGCCTCTACCTCAACCGCGACCTGTCCGCGCTCGCCCAGAAGACCCGCGACATGGTGCAGGGCTTCCTGATCGAGGGCGCCTGTCCGGCCTGCCGCGGGGCCCGGCTCAACCCTGCGGCGCTCGCCACCCGCGTCAACGGCCTGGGCATCGCCGACTGCACCCGCATGGAAGTCACCGACCTGATCGGGGAGTTGGCCCGCATCGACGACGCGGTGGCGGGACCGATCGCCCGCGCCGCCGTGGCGGCCCTGGAGCGGATCGAGGCGATCGGCCTCGGCTATCTCAGCCTGGACCGGGAGACGTCCACGCTCTCCGGCGGCGAGGGGCAGCGCCTGAAGATGGTGCGCCACCTCGGTTCCAGCCTCACCGGCATGACGTACATCTTCGACGAGCCGAGCGTCGGTCTGCACCCGCGCGACGTGGGGCGCCTCAACGACCTCCTCCACCGGCTGCGCGACAAGGGCAACACCGTCCTGGTCGTCGAGCACGACCCGGACGTGATCGCGGTCGCCGACCACGTCGTCGACATGGGTCCGGCGGCCGGTACCGGCGGTGGCCTGGTCGTCTTCGAGGGCACGCCGGACGGGCTGCGCGGGGCCGACACCCTCACCGGCCGCCACCTGCGGCGCGCCACCGGCGTCAAGGAGCACCCGCGCGAGGCGATCGGCGGCCGCTGGGTCAAGGGCGCCGATCTGCACAACCTGCGGAACGTGAGCGTGCGGGTGCCGACCGGGGTGCTCACGGCGGTCACCGGCGTCGCGGGTTCCGGCAAGAGCACGCTGGTGTCGAAGGCGTTCGTCGAGGCGCATCCGGACGCGGTGGTCGTGGACCAGTCGTCCATCGGCATCTCGGGCCGCTCGACCCCGGCGACGTACCTCGGGATCATGGACACGGTGCGCAAGCTGTTCGCGCGCGGGACCGGCGCGAAGGCGAGCCTGTTCAGCTTCAACTCCCACGGTGCGTGCGAGCGTTGCCAGGGGCGCGGGATCATCTACAGCGATCTGGCGTTCATGGACCCGGTGACCACGACGTGCGAGGCGTGCGAGGGGCGGCGCTTCAAGGACGAGGTGCTGCGGCTGACCGTGGGCGGACGTTCCGTGGTGGACGTACTGGACATGACGGCCGATCAGGCGCTGGAGTTCTTCGCGCGCTTCGACGACACGTCGGTACGCCGCCGCCTGCGGGCGCTGCGGGACGTGGGCCTCACCTACCTCACGCTCGGGCAGCCGCTGAGCACGCTCTCCGGCGGCGAGCGCCAACGCATCAAGCTGGCGACGCAGTTGCACCGCACGGGCACCACATACGTCCTGGACGAGCCGACCACCGGCCTGCACATGGCGGACGTCGACGGGCTGCTCGCGCTGCTCGACCGGCTGGTCGACGCGGGGAACACCGTCCTCGTCGTCGAGCACAACCTCGACGTCGTCAAGCACGCGGACTGGGTGATCGACCTCGGCCCCGACGGCGGCAAGCACGGCGGGCGGATCGTCTTCGAGGGGACGCCCGCGCAGCTCCTGCGGGCCGAGGGATCGTTCACGGCGGAGCACCTGCGACGCGCTCTGGGCGAGGGCGGGCCCCGCGCTGCATGATGTGCGGCACTGTCCCGCCCGCGTGAGGAGAGCAAGCCGTGTCCAGCAAGAAGGCCCTGATCCGCCGCCCGGGACCGCGCCTCGCCGAGGGCCTGGTCACCCACCTGGAGCGCACACCGGTCGACGCGCGGCTCGCGGCGCGGCAGTGGGAGGCGTACGCGGCGGCGCTGGCCGGGCACGGCTGGGAGACCTTCGAGGCTCCGCCGGCCGACGACTGCCCGGACGCGGTGTTCGTGGAGGACGCGGTGGTGGTCTTCCGGAACGTGGCCCTCATCGCCCGGTCGGGCGCCGAGTCCCGGCGGGGCGAGACACCGGGCGTCGAGGAGGCGGTGGGCAGGCTCGGCTGCTCGGTGCACCGGGTGTGGGAGCCGGGCACGCTCGACGGCGGTGACGTCCTCAAGATCGACGACACTATCTACGTGGGCAGGGGCGGGCGCACGAACGCGGACGGGGTGCGGCAGCTGCGGGCCGTCTTCGAACCGCTCGGGGCGCGGGTCGTCGCCGTCCCCGTGACCAAGGTCCTGCATCTGAAGTCCGCGGTGACGGCGCTGCCCGACGGAACGGTCATCGGGTACGAGCCGCTGGTCGACACCGCCGCGCTCTTCCCGCGCTTCCTGCCCGTGCCGGAGGAGGCGGGCGCGCACGTGGTGCTCCTCGGCGGCTCGAAGCTGCTCATGTCGGCGAGTGCGCCGAAGAGCGCGGAGCTCTTCGCCGATCTGGGATTCGATCCGGTTCTCGTGGACATCCGGGAGTTCGAGAAGCTCGAAGGGTGTGTGACGTGTCTCTCAGTTCGCCTTCGCGATCTGTACGCCTGACCAGTACTGAGGCCTTTGTTGCGGCAGGGACGGATGGTGCCGTGGCTCACGGCCTCTTTACGGAGGGTTTAACCTACGGCAACGTAACCTACGAGACCGTAGGTAGGGCACCGCTCGCACTGCCTGCCCGCACCACTTGTAAGTAGCCCCCGTCCCCCCTCTGGAGCCCCCGTGACGATCACCTCTCCCCACCTCGGCAGCACGGACAGCTGGACCGATGCCCGTCTGCTCTACGCGCTGGAGGAAGTGGTCGAGCAGGAACTGAATCGCCACCTCAAGGTGGCCAAGGACTGGATGCCCCACGAGTACGTCCCGTTCTCCGACGCCCGCAACTTCCCCGGCTTCTTCGAGGACGGCGAGGCGTGGGAGAAGGGCCAGTCCCCGGTCACCGACATCGGGCGCATCGCCCTGGTGGTCAACCTGCTCACCGAGGACAACCTCCCCAGCTACCACCACGAGATCGCCTCCCTCTTCGGCCGCGACGGCGCCTGGGGCACCTGGGTGCACCGCTGGACGGCAGAGGAGGGCCGGCACGGCATCGTGATGCGCGACTACCTCCTCGCCTCGCGCGCCGTCGACCCGGACCAGCTGGAGCAGTTCCGGATGGTGCACATGAGCGAGGGCTTCGAGTCGGACAACCGCCACTCGATGCTGCACTCCGTCGCGTACGTCGCGTTCCAGGAGCTGGCCACCCGCATCTCGCACCGGAACACCGGCCACCAGTCGGGCAACCCGGTCTGCGACCGCATGCTGGCGCGCATCGCCACCGACGAGAACCTCCACATGGTCTTCTACCGCAACCTCCTGAAGGCCGCCTTCGAGCTCGCCCCCGACCTCACCATGCAGGCCGTGCGGGACGTCGTCGTCAACTTCCGGATGCCCGGTCACGGCATGCCCGGCTTCGAGCGGGCCGCCGCGCAGATGGCCATCGGCGAGGTCTACAACCTGCGCATCCACCACGACGACGTGCTGCAGCCCGTGCTGCGCTTCCTGAAGGTCCTGGAGATCGACGGCCTCGGCCCCGAGGGGCTGCAGGCGCAGGAGGAGCTCGGTTTCTACATGAACGGCCTCGACGCCGAGGCGTCGAAGTTCGACGAGAAGCTGGCCGCGCGCAAGGCCCGGTTGGCGGCGCGGGGAGCCTGACCCCGCACGGCCGAAGGCCCGAGGGCCGTGGTGGCCGGAGGGGGCGGGCGGCTGCAGGGGGCGGGGCGGCTGGATTCGAACCAGCGTGTTCCGGTTTTGGAGACCGGCGCGACTGCCTCTGCGCGACGACCCCGCCCTTGCGCGAGATCGCACGCCCTGCCCCCCTCCGGGCCGCCTCCCGGTTTTCTCGGTCACCGCTGCGCCGGGATCACCACTGCGCCTCGCGGTAGTCCTTGAGGAACACGCCCGATACGGGCGCGCCCGCCTCGCCGCGCACGATCGGGTCGTAGATCCGGGCGGCGCCGTCCACGACGTCGAGCGGCGTGCGGAAGCCCGCGCCCGCGATGCGGTCCTTCTTCGGCGCGGGGTTCTCGTCGGTGATCCAGCCGGTGTCGACGGCACACATGTGCACGCCCTGCTCGGCGAGTTCGGCGGCGCTGGTGCGGGTGAGCATGTTCAGGGCGGCCTTCGCCATGTTCGTGTGGGGGTGCCCGGCCGTCTTGTTGCGCACGGCGAAGCGGCCCTCGACCGCCGTCACGTTCACGATGTACGTACGGGGGCGCGGCGACGCGAGCAGCAGGGGCAGCAGCCGGTCGCAGAGCAGGGCCGGGGCGAGCGCGTTGACCAGCTGGGTCTCCAGCACCTCGGCGGGGTCGAGGCCGCCGAGCCGGGCGGACCAGGAGTTCTCCGGCGCGGCGTCGGGGAGCAGCCCGGCCTCGTCGGCGTCGCGCAGGACGAGCGCGAGGGCGCCCTGTCCGGCGGCGCCCGGCGCGGTCCGCTCCGTCTGCACCGGCCGGAATCCCGGCGCGCTCCGGGCGAGCGCGGGCAGTTCGGCCGTCTCCCCCGCCGCAAGCGCCGCGTACGACTCGGGGGGCCGCCGGACCGTCTGCGCCGCGTTGTTGACGAGGATGTCGAGGGGGCCGCCCGCCTGCCGCAACTCCTCGCACAGGCCGAGTACTTGGCGTGGGTCGCGCAGATCGACGGCGAGCACGGTGAGGCGGTCGAGCCAGGCCGCACTGCCCGGCGCCGCACGGAAGCGCCGCACGGTGTCGTGCGGGAAGCGGCTGGTGATGAGGAGTTCGGCGCCGTCCCTCAGCATCATCAGGGCCAGCTGGAAGCCGATCTTCACCCGGCCGCCCGTGAGCAGGACCCGCCGCCCGCGAAGATCCGTGGTGAGCGCCCGCCGGGAGCGGTTGTCGGCAGCGCAGGCCGGACAGAGCCGGTGGTAGAAGGAGTCGACCTGTCGATACGACGTCTTGCAGACGTAGCAGGGGCGCGGACGCCGGAAGACGCCGCCCGTTCCGGTGGCGGCCAGGGGCGCGTCCTCGCGGCGGTCGCCCGCGCCGGTCGCGGTGGCGGCCATGACGGCCGCGTCGGCGGCGGACAGCTCGGCGCCGCGCGCCTTGCGTCTGCGCAGCCGTCCGTCGCGGGCGAAGGAGGCCGCGACCTGCTCGGCGCGCAACCGCGCCGGGTCGTCGACGGGCAGCTCCCGCAGTCTGCCGACCAAGTCGTGAAAGGCCGCGAGGTCCGCCTCGCCGATTCCGCCGCTCTCACCCATGTGTGCCCGCCCCGCGTGGTCCGTGCTGGTGGTCCCGACCGGATTCGAACCGGCGCATCCGCCATGCCATGGCGGTGAGTCTGCCTTTGCTCGCATGGGTTTCCCGTCCTGCGCCACCGTCTCAGGCGCCTCAGGGGGCGAAGACGGTACTGGCCAGGATCACGTGGACGGCGGTGCCGCCGAGGATGCTCAGCAGCGCGTTGCGGCGCCAGAGATGAAGGCCCACGGTGACGGCGACGGCCGCCGTGGGGGCCAGGGCGGAGGCGCCCGCGTGGGGGAGGTCGCGCAGGCAGTAGAGGACGAGGATCACCATGACGCCCGCGGGCATGCGGGCGGCGAGGTACTGGACGGTCCCGCTCTCGCGCAGCGGGACGAGTGCGGCGAAGGGCAGGGCGCGCAGGGCCCACGTGACGGCGGCGGTGACCAGGACCGCGGCGATGGCGTACCCGGCGTCAGGCATGGCCCGGGGTCCTCCGGGTGACCAGGTGGCGGGCCAGGAGCCCCACGGTGAACAGGGCGAAGGCGGCCAGGAGCAGCTCGCCGGGAAAGACGAGGCGGGCGAACAGGGCACTGAACAGGGCGAGTACGGGCGTGGGCAGATCACCGCGCAGATCCCGCACGGCGTCGACGGCGAGCACGGTGAACAGGGCGGTCAGCGCGAAGTCCAGACCCCGGACGCTGTCGGGGATGAGTGAGCCGAGCAGCGCACCGGCGACCGAGCCGGCCACCCAGTACAGATGCAGGAGGAGCTGCAGCCCGAGGATGCGCCGGCCCGGCCAGGAGCGGGCCTGCTCCCCCGAGGTCAGGGCGAACGCCTCGTCGCTGAGCGCGAAGGTCCCGTACACCTTGCCTGCCCGCCCTTCGACACGGTGCAGCGGGTAGGACAGCGCGTAGAACACGTGCCGGACGTTCACCATGAAGGCGGCCACGGCGATGGAGGCCAGCGGGGCGACGGCGGTGACCATGCCGATGAGCAGGAATTCGAACGAGCCCGCGTAGACGAGCGCGGCGGACAGGCCCGCCCACCACCAGTCGAGCCCGGAATGGGTGACGAGAGCCCCGAAGGCGAGACCGAGCGGCAGGAAGGCGAGTCCTACGGAGGCGGTGTCCCCGAGCGCGGTCCGCAGCCCCGCGAGGGGGCGTGCAGAGGGGATGGAGGTGGACACAGGAGGGTCGTCAGCGACGGGTGGTGCTATTCGCATGCCGACATTTTATGAAGATCCACGCCTAATTTGATTGCCGATAGTGGCTCTAGGATGGGCCCGTGAGCAATGAAATTCGCCTGGATGCCCTCGACCACGACATTTTGTTTCACCTGCGTCAGGACGGCCGTCTCACCAACGTCGAGCTGGCCAAGCGCGTGGGCCTGACCGCGCCTCCCTGTCTGCGCCGGGTCAAGCGCCTGGAGGAGGCGGGCGTCATCGCCGGCTACCACGCCGTCATCGACACCGCGGCGCTCGGGCGCGGCCTCGAAGTCCTCATCGACGTCGAGGTCAGCGCCAACGACCGCGACACCTACCTTGAGTTCGAAGAGGTCGTGGCCTCCTACGAGGAGGTCATAGAGGTTCGGCGCATGTTCGGCCGCCCCGACTACTTCATCCGCGTCGCGGTCGCCGACCACGCCGCCTACGAGGCCTTCCTCACCGGGAAGCTCACCGGCCTCCCCTGTGTCCTGCGCGTCGACTCGCACCTGACGATGAAGACGGTCAAGCCGGGATCCTGACCCGGGGCACACGATTTACGAAAGCCCCGCGCGGTGCAACTGTGGGCACCGGGGGTGGAACCCATGGCGCAGACCCATGAGCGGATGTTCTACGAGGTCATGTGGCGCAGCTGGGCGGGCAAGGGGCAGGTGCCCTATCCCGTGCCGTGGTGGGCGCAGCAGGCCTTCCGGCGCTGGAGCGACGACTTCGACTCCGGGACGTACGAATCGAAGGAGGCCGCCCTGGCCTCCAACGCCCTGTACCGCTACTGGCACATGGTGGGCGTGAAGGACCACCGTCAGGAGTCCCTGATCGGGCAGGCCGGTGAGATCGAGCCGGTCTACGACAAGTACTGCCTGTCCTTCTTCCTGTACGACCCGGCGACGGGCGCCCTGCACCTGCCGCAGCTGCCCGACGGCGGCACGGTGGCCCAGCGCATGGAGGCCCCGCACCTGCCGGTGGTCCTCACGGACTTCCGGACGCCGGACGGTGTCGCGTTCGTGCAGCGCACCTTCGCGACGGCCGTGGGTGCGCGGCAGCGCGATCTCGTGGTCACCCGGGTGACGGTGGGCACCGCGACCGGGCAGCCGCGCGAGGGCTGGCTGTGCGCTGCGGTCATGCCCGCGGGCCCGAGCGGCTTCCAGCGGCACGACCGCAACGGCCGGCAGATCACCGACCGGAGGCTGACGTTCCTGCGACATCTGCCGCTGGAGAGCCGGGTGGAGACGAACAGCGGCTGGGGCCCGGTGTTCGACACACCGCCCGCGCAGTACGGCGTGTACGGCAACCCCGACTTCAGCGAGGACCCGGTCTCCTACCTGACGCGCAACCCGTTCCACGACCTGGTCACGGGCGGCAAGCTGAACGGCGCGGGGCAGGCGCAGGACCAGGTCGCGGGGTTGTGCAGCGCGGCGTTCGCCTGGCCGTTCCGGGTCATCGACGACGAGACGTTCGAGCTGGACGTACGGCTGCCCGTCGACCTGTACAGCGGGGCCGACGACCTGGCCGAGATCAGGGCCACGCCGGCCGACGAGCTGGAGGAGGCCAACCGGGCGTTCTGGACGTCGAAACTCATCGAGCAGGGACTGCAGCCCGAACTGCCGCGCCCGGTAGCCCACTTGACGGACCTGTTCCGCGAGTCCCGCTCGCAGCTGCTCATCCTCTCCGACCACGGGGAGATCCATCCGGGCCCGACGGTCTACGACTCGTTCTGGATCCGCGACTCGTCCGTCGAGGCCACCGCCTGCTCGCTGGTGGGCGACGCGGCGCTCGCCGAGCACCAACTGGGCACGCACTACCCGCTGAAGTTCAACCGCGGCACGGGCCGCGTCGGGCCGTGCGCGGAGTACGGCTTCTACGGCGGCCCGCACGAGCGGGACGACCGCGAGTGGGACAGCAACGGCCAGGCGCTCTGGGCGATAGGCCGCTTCGACCGCACGACGGGCCGCGCCGCCGCGTTCGGCACGAAGCTCTACACGCCGTACGTCATCGACGGCGCCCGCTGGCTGCGCGACAACCGCGACCAGTACGGGCTGCTGCACAGCGGCTGGAGCGCCGAGCACCTGGGCGAGCGCGACAAGCCGCACTACTGGGACGACCTGTGGGCACTTGCCGGCCTGTACGAGGCGGCGCGCCTCGCGGAGCGCATCGGCTCGCCCGACGTGCCCGAACTCTGGGCCGCCTTCGACGACGTCAAGCACGCGACGGCGGCCTCGGTGCGCTGGGTCCTCGCGGAGCAGCGCAGGCGGGGTGCGTGGGAGACGTACATCCCGACCGGTCCCGGTGACGTCGGGCGGCTCGACTCGACGATGATCGGCACCGCGGCGTTCTTCCACCCGCTGCGGCTGCACATGGGCAGCAAGCTGGGCACGGACATCGACGCGGCGGCGCGCTCCACCCTCGACACGATGTACGCCCACTTCGTGTCGGGCGGCTACCGGCACGAGGCCGCGTGGAACGCCTACGGCCCGTATCTCACGACACAGTTGGCGCACGCGTACCTGCTGGCGGGCGACCCCGGGCGGATGGACGAGCTGCTCGGCTGGATCGTCGGGGCGGCCTTCCCGCGGACGGAGGAGCGGGCGGTGGCGCTCGGCGCGTGGAACGAGCAGCACGCCTTCACCGTCGCGTCGGACTTCCGGGAGGTGCCGTCCCGCCCCTGGTACATGGGCGACATCCCGCACGGCTGGGCCGCCGCCGAGTATCTGCTCCTGATCCGCGACATCCTGCTCTTCGAGGCGGACGAGGACCACGATCCGCACATGTACATCGCGCCGGGCGTACGGCCCCACTGGGTGCCGGACGGCGACACGGTGGCCGTCGAGTCCGCTCCGACCCTGTTCGGCGAGCCCTTCGGATACCGGCTCACGCACGACGCGGGCAGGCGGACGGTGACGGTGGAGGTGACCGAGGCCCCGGAGCGGGTGCGGTACGTCTACCCGTGCCGGTTCGGGACGGTGCGGTCGGTGTCGGCGGACGGCCGGGAACTACCCGTCACCGGTGACGACGTCCGGGTCCCCGCGGGGACCCGGCGGTTCGTCGTCGCGTACGCCTGAGGACCGCCGGGTCAGGCACGGGTTTCGCGTCTGAGGGCGTACCGCTCCTTCTCGGAGAGGCCGCCCCAGACGCCGAACCGCTCGTCGTTGGCCAACGCGTACTCCAGGCAAGCCGTGCGCATCTCGCACATCTGGCAGATGTCCTTCGCCTCACGCACCGAGCTCCCTGGCTCGGGGAAGAAGAAGTCGGCGCCGGTCTGGGCGCACAGGGCCTGCTCCTGCCAGGCGAGCTCCGGCTCGGCTGTCATCTCGATCTGCATGCCACCGATGCTGCCCGACCCCGCGAAACAACCAATCAACGAACGATCAACGCACGGCCGATCGACGACCCGGCTCCCGCTGGGGACTGCCCATCGACGGGGGCGCCGAAACCGCCGAAGGCGGTGAGTCCGGCGGGTCCGGCGGGTCCGGCGGGTCCGGCGGGTCCGGCGGGTCCGGCGCACACTCAGCGGGGGACATTGTGTCGCGAGCGGTATGGGGCGGGCGGCGTCGGGCGTACCGCAGACCGCGGGCGGTGTACCGCGTACGGCGCGGCGCCGTGGGCGGCAGGGCCGGAGGGGCCGTGCGGTGTGGACGGGGTGCTGTCCGCTTGGGCAGGGCCCCGCCCCGTTCAAGTACTGTCGCGCTGTCGCGCTCTACGCGTCCTGCTCGCCGGGAGGCGAAGGCTGTAGCACCGCGAACCGCGCGCCCGCCGGGTCCGCCAGCTTTGCGAAGCGGCCGACGCCCTCCATCGAGAGGGGCTCCATCCGCACCTCGCCGCCGCCCTGCCGGGCCCTGGCGACCGCGCTGTCGCAGTCGTCCACCTGGAAGTACGGCAGCCAATACGCCCCGTCGCCCTCGGCGGGGTCACCGGCCAGCGGCACCACGCCGCCGAACATGTCGTCCGCCGTGCCGTCGGCGGGGTGCAGCATCGTGTACGTCCCGCCGGGGAAGGTGGCCTCGGTGGTCTGCCAGCCGAACACGGAGCCGTAGAACCGGAGGGCGGCGGAGACGTCCGGGGTGTACAGCTCGGTCCAGATCAGCCCGCCCGGTTCGTTCAGGACATCAAGGCCCTTCAGCTCTCCCTGCTGCCACACGGAGAACGGCACGCCCGCCGAGTCGGTGAGGCCCGCCATGCGGCCGAGGTCGAGGATGTCCACGGCCTCGAACAGCGTGCCGCCGCCGGCCTGCTCGGCCGACTTCGCCGTGGCGTCCACGTCCGGCGTCCGGAAATAGAGCGTCCAGGACGGCGCAGCTTCGTCCGCCGGCATGTCCATCGCGCCCGCGGTGGTCCGGCCGGCGAGCTGATACTGGCTGTAGCCGCCCACTTCCGCCGGGCCCCGCTGCAGCTCCCAGCCGAACAGCTCCCGATAGAAGGCGCTGACACTGGCGAGGTCGGGCGCGCACGAGTCCACCCAGACGGGGGCTCCCGTGAGAAAACGGTCATTGAGCATGATCGACTCCTTTGTCGCATCTCTCTTCCGCACTCCTGAGTCTGGCACCCCCCACTGACAATCCGCCTCCCGCCGGACCGGCCGGCCTCCCCGCGCTCTCACGCCGCCATTTCGTGAAGGGACAACATTTTTGAGAGCGCTCTCAGCCATAACTCTTGACGCCGCATTCCGGCGTCGGGACAGTGGTGCACCACCTCCCCACCACCCCTGCTCCCCACCCCTCCTCCCCCTCCCCCCACGCAACCGCGCAGGAGACCTTCCGTGATATCGCGTCGAACGTTCCTGACCTCCGCAGCCGGCGCCGCGGGCGCCCTCACCTACCCCGCCTGGGGCAGCGCCCTCAGCCCCCGCGCCCTGGCGGGCGACACCGCCGCCCCCGCCACCTGCGAACTCGCCCTCGTGAACAAGTCGCTCCCCGGCCAGGTCCGCGCCTACGTCACCGGACACGAGCAGGGCACCGGCCGTTGGCTGCTGCTCAAGCCGGACGGCGGCGTCTACCGCCCCGAGTCGCCCTCGGCGCCCCAGACCCCGCTGCCCGTCGACTGCGCCATCCCGCTCGGCGCCGCGGGCTCGGCACCCAAGGTGCTGACGTTGCCTCAGATGTTCGGCGCGCGCGTCTACTTCGTACGCGACGACAAGCTGGACTTCTTCCTCAACCCGGGCCCTGCGCTGGTCGAGCCGGCCTTCGCCACCCGCGCGGACCCCAACTACGGCCGCACGTGGTCGTTCTGCGAGTTCACCTTCAACCCGCAGCAGCTCTACGCCAACATCAGTTACGTCGACCTCGTCACCGCGCTGCCCATCGGGCTGACCCTGGAGGGCGACGCCAGGCACACCGTCGCCCCGCTGCCGGACGGAGCCGTCGGCAGGATCGCGGCGGACCTCACGGCGCAGGCGGCGAAGGACGGGCAGCCGTGGGACAAGCTGGTCATCCGCGGCGACAACGGTGGCGTACTGCGGGTGATCTCGCCGCAGAACCTCATGGCGCCGTACTTCGACAGGCCGGACCAGATGCCGTTCCGCGACGTGTGGAGCGGCTACATCGACAAGGTGTGGGACAAGTACCGCGGCACCGACCTGAAGATCGACCTTCAGGGTGGCCGCGGCGTGTTCACCGGGCGCGTCAGCGGCGACGTACTGACGTTCAACGGCGGCCACTCCTTCACCAAGCCCACCTCGAAGGACATCTTCACCTGCAACCACGGTCCGTTCGCCAACATCCCGAACGACCCCGACGACAAGAAGGGCCTGCTCGCCCGGCTCGCGGCCGGCTTCAACCGCAGCATCATGCTCACCCACCCCCAGCAGCCGAACGGGACGAGCACGGCCGACTACTACCGGGACGCGGTGACCAACCACTGGTCACGCGTGGTGCACGCCAACTCCCCCATCGGGTACGCGTTTCCGTACGACGACGTGCGGCCCGACGGGCAACCGGACGTGTCGGGGGCGGCGCACGACGGGAACCCGCGGCGGTTCACGGTGAGCGTCGGGTCCTGACGCGCCCCCGTCGCCGCCGCGGGCGGTTCGGTCACGCCGATGCCCTGCGCACCAGGGATGTCGGCAGGACCACACCGGCCGGTTCGACGGGGACGGGCTCGGCTCCTCCCCTGCCGCTCAGCAGCATCCCCGCCATCAACCGGCCCATCTCCTCGATCTCCTGACGGACCGTCGTCAGTGGCGGATCGGTCTGCTCGGCCACCGGAAGCATGTCGTCGAACCCGACCACCGCCACGTCGTCCGGCACCCTCCTGCCCCGCTCGCGCAGCACGCGGAGGGCGCCGGACGCCGTCAGGTCGCTGGCGGCGAAGACGGCGTCCACGTCCGGCACGCGTTCAAGGAGTTCACGCATCGCGCGCTCCCCGCCCGCCGGGGTGAAGTCCCCCTCGGCGATCAGCCGAGGATCGACGTCGCCAAGGACGTCGCGGTAGCCGTCGAGCCGGTCGACCGCGGACGTCTGGTCGAGCGCCCCGGTGATGTGCGCGATACGGCCGCGGCCGAGGCCGACCAGGTGGCGCACGGCCTCGCGCGCGCCGCCGCGGTTGTCGCAGTCGACGTACGCCGCGCTCGGTTCGCCCGGCTCCTCCTGCGGCCACCCGGGCCTGCCGCCGAACACGGTGGGCACCCCGGCGCGCCGGATGATGCCGGGCAGCGGGTCGTCGAGGTGCAGCGAGAAGACGAGGGCCCCGTCGACGTGGCCGCCCGCGAGATAGCGGCCGACCCGCTCGTGGTCGTCCCGCCCCTCGGTGAGCAGCAGCACGAGCTGGATGTCGTTCGCCGTCAACTCCTTGCTGATGCCGCGCAGTTGCAGCGCGAAGAACGGGTCGGCGAAGACCCGCGTCTCCGGTTCGGCGATCACCACGGCGACCGCGTCGTGGCGCCGGGTGACCAGGCTGCGGGCGGCGCGGTTGGGGACGTAGCCGAGCTCGTCGACCGCGTGCCGCACCTTCTCGGCAAGCACCTCCCGCACCCCTGGGTCACCGTTGACGACACGCGAGACGGTGGCCCTGGAAACCCCGGCACGGGCCGCCACGGCCTCCAGGGTCGGGCGCGGTTCCTCGGTCACCTCGGTCACTCCTCCCTGACGATGTTCAGGAGGCATCTTCCCGTATCGGCCCCGAGGACCGCCCGGCGAGGGTGAAGTCGTCGCACACCACGGGCGGTTCGCCGACTCCCCGGCAGGGCTGCGCGACCTTGGGGCCGCAGCGCATACCGATGGAGACGCAGCCTGTGCCGTCCCGCAGGGGGGAGAAGACCACGGGCGGCTCGGTGGGCGGCGCGAAGGGCGCCGGCATCGTCACTCCGGCCAGCTCGGCGAGGAGTTCGCGGAACAGCGCCGCGTACAGCTCGCGGGCGCCGCCGCCGTTGGTGAGCAGCACGACCGTTACGCCCGCCGACGGCACCACGCGCAGGTGGCCGTACGGTCCACTTGTCCGGGGAGTCGACCACGCGCCGCCGCATCAGCGCGACGGTCTTCTCGGAGAGCACGCGCGTGCCGTCCCGCGCCACGCCGCCTTCGAGGTGCAGCTGTGCGAGCCGGGCGACGTCCCCGGCCGTGGCGATGACCCTGCCGTACGGGCCCGCCGAGCGCGGCATCAGGTCCCGGCAAGGCGCCGGGTCCGGCTTCTGCCCCGCCTCGCCCAGGTGCCCCCTCGCGGCACGGAACCGCAGCGCTCCTCGGGCAGCGTCATCCTGTGCGCATACCCTGCCCCCATGTTCAAGAAGCGGAGAGAGCGCAGGCAGGCCGAGCTGCACGAGGAGCTGGCCGGGGCGTTGCGGGATCCGGATGCGGCGGTGCGGGCCAAGGCGGCGGCCGACGCGGCGGAGGTGGCCGGCCTGGAGTGGGCGCTTCGGGAGCTGGCGGCGGCCGTGGCGCGCGAGCCGTTCACGGACGACTTCCACGAGACCGTGGTGGACGGCTTCGCGGCCGCGCTGCGCCGCGACGCGGCGATCCGTGAGCGCACGGAGCGGATCGTCGCGGAGCACTTGGACGACCCGGAGGGCTTCGTGCGGGTGTGGACCGGTCTCGTGGCGGAGCTCGGCGGGCCCCCGGCGCCGCGCGACATCGGCGATGACCTCTGCGACGACATGCGGGAGCGTCTCGCCTATCTGCGCGGCGAGGGCTGGACCGCCGAGGGGATCGACGGTCTGGGACGACCCGGCACCTTCTCACGCGACCTGGCGTTCGACGTCGCGGTCATGCTGGCGTCGCTCGTGGTGCGCAGGAACGAGCCGCTGTCCGCGGAGGAGGCGGAGCGGGTGCGGGGCGAGGCGCGCGTGGTCCTGGAAAGGGCCCTGGCCTTTCCTCCCGACAGCGAGGAACGCCTCGTCCTGATCGCCCCGCTGGTGGACGAGCCCGACGAGGAGTCGTGGACGGACCGCGCGCGGCACGGCGTGCAGGTCGACGAGACGCTGGCGCTCTGCATGAGCGCGGACGACGACCGGGTGACCCTGGGCGTCGAGACGCTGCACCACCAGATCATGCGCGACGGCATACTCCGGCGCGGGCGGACCCGCGCTGCCCTGGACCACCTGCTGGCGCGCGAGCAGGCACCGTTCGTCCTGTTCCAGCTCCTCGGTTGTTACGTGCGGCTGCACCTGGCCTCGCGGCTGCCTGACCCGCCGGTGGAGCTGTTCCTCACCAGGATGCGGCACGCCGATGCCGATGTCCGCTCCTCCGCCGCGTCGGGCGTGGGGCTGCTGGCCCCCGGCACCCCCGCGGAGAGCCGGGTCGTGGCCGCCCTCCTGGAGCGCCTCGACCACGACTCCGATGTCCAGGTGCGCGCTGCCGCCGCCCGCAGCCTGGCCGGCCTGGCACGCCCCGAACTGGCCGCCGCCCGGACCGTGGCGGACGCCATGGCACGCCACGCCGACTCGCCCGCACCGGAGATCCGCGCCGCGACTCTCCAGCACGCCCTGGAACACGGCGCCCCGGACGCGTACGACCGGCTGCTCACCGAGTTCGACGCACCCGACGTGCACTGGGAGTTCCTGTCGGCCTTGCAACTGGCGGCCATGGACGCGCAGTTCAGCCTCCCGGAGGAGGTCAGCCCCCGCCTCGCCGAACGGCTTGAGCACATGGAGGCGACCGGCTGGGTCGACCGCTGGGCGGACCCGGAGGGCCACCCCGACCTGGACGATCTGGCCGAGATGCTGGAGGAGTTGCTTGAGCGGGTGCGCGTCCGTGACTGAGGGCGGGGCGCGGCCGGTTGCCGGGCCCGGCCGCTAGTGGTGCGCGTGCTCCTCGGCGGCGCTCTCCGACGACTTTCCTGAAGACGGCCCGGACGGCGACTTCGACTTCGCGGACGGAGACTTCGCGGACGGGGGCTTCGCCGGCTTCCCGGACCGCGCCCCATGGTGCGGCTCATAGTCCGGAATCGTTCCGTCCGCCTTCTTCACCAGGAACAGCCCGGCCATTCCCATGTCCGAGTGGCTCTGCACATGGCAGTGGTACATCCAGGCCCCGGCCCCCACGCCCTCGCCCGCGACGACCTGGAAGCCGAAGGAGTCGCCCGGGCCCGTGATCTTGTCGTCGAGGATCTGGCTCGGGTCGTCGGGGCCGGTCAGCAGGCCCGTGCGGTTGTCCGCCCAGCGGTGACCGTGCACGTGGAACGTGTGGTAGTACTCGCCGTGGGTGATCGAGACGAACTCGACCCGGTCGCCCACCGTGGCCTCGAAGGTGGGGCTGTCGTGGCCGGACTTGTTGTTGATCGTCATGTCGTTGAAGACGATCGTGAAGGTCTTGTCCGGCAGCAGGTCCCCCTTGCGGCGCACGATCAGCGGACCGTAGAGCCCCTTGCGCACGCCGCCGGTGCCGTGATCCGTGCCGACCACGTGGTCGTGGTAGTGCCAGTAGCCCGCGGTGCCGGGGCGCCAGGTGCCGTCCTTGCGGCGGCCCGGGGCGTGCGTGCGCCAGGTGTAGGTGCGCTTGCCGCCCGGCTCGACATGGCTCCTGGTGTGCTTGGTGCCGTCGCTGGAGATCTCGTAGTCCATGCCGTGCACGTGCAGACTGGCGGCCACGTCCATCGTGTTCTCGAACTCGATGTGCAGGGTGTCGCCCTCATTCAGCTCGATGAGCGGCCCCGGAATGGAGGCCTTGCCCCTCTCCAGGCCGTAGCCCATCTGCCCGTCGGGGAGCTTCTCCGCGTACATCTTGATGCGCTTGACCTCGCCGCCCGCGGGGGCGGTCCTGGGGGCCTCCGCCGTGCTCGCGTCGGGCGCGCCCGCGATCGACAACGATGTCACACCGGCCGCGGCTGCCGCGCCGCCCACCAGCATCCGCCGGTTGAAGCTCCGCCTGTCGAGATCCTGTCGGTTCCGCCGGCCCATGACGAACTCCCCACTGCGGTACGGAGACTGACGGGGCGCAGGAGGCCCCGGGGACGGCCACACGGTATCGGCCGGACCTTCGTTTATCCACACGCAGGACAAAGTTCGTGCTATCGCGGTGATACCTATTGGCGAGTTGCGAAAAGAGGTCTAGCTTCGTCGGCGCTGTTGCTGTGACCGACGAGGGGTGGGTGTACTCATGCGGCGCACACCGCATCAAGAGCCCTTGACCGTACGAGGGTCGATCCGAGCACGACACAGACCGTACCGCTCGCGCCGGGCCTGGACGGCCGCGCTGCTGTCCGGCGCCATGGTCACCGGGGCACTCTCGGCGCAGGCCGCTTCCGCGCGGCCGTACCCGGAACCGCCGGTGACAACGATGTCCCTTCCCTCGCCGCCCGGCGGGGCCAACGTCAAGGTCCTGGTCTTCCACGGTTCGGCGGCGGGCGGCGACGAGTCACCGGTCGTCAACGCCGGCATCGAGGCGATCGAGAGGATCGGCCGGTCGGGCCCGGCCGCCCAGCGGTTCAGGATCGAGGCGACGGACGACCCGGCCGTCTTCACGAACGAGGCCAGGCTCGGGAAGTTCAACGCCGTGGCCTTCCTCACCGGCGGCGGAGACGTCCTCGACCCCGAGCAGGAGGCGGGCCTTGAGGCGTACATGGAGGCCGGCGGCGGCTTCCTAGGCATCCACGACGCGGCCCGCGCCGAGCCGTACTCGGACTGGTTCACCGGCCTGATCGGCGCCCGTCCCGCCGACGCGAGCCCGACGGACGTCCAGCGCGCGACCGTCGAGGTCGGCGACCGCGAGCACCCGGCGACCAAGGAGCTGCCCCTCCAGTGGAAGCGCCCCGACCGGTGGCTGAACTGGGCGAAGAACCCCTCGGGCGACGTGCATACGGTCGCGCGGGTACGAGAGACGACCTACAAGCCCGGCTCCGGGGCGAATGGCTGGGACCACCCGGTGTCCTGGTGCCGCGACTACGACGGCGGACGTTCCTTCTACACCGGCATGGGCGGCACCGCGGCGTCGTACGACGAAGCGGACTTCCGCGGTCATCTGCGGGGCGCTCTGCTGTGGACGACCCGCATCGCGCGCACCGACTGCAAGGGCACGATCAACGCCAACTACAAGGCGGAGCGCCTCACCCAGGCCAACCAGCCGGGCAGGAACGACCAGATCGGCGAGCCGCACGGCCTGGTCACCGCGCCCGACGGGAAGGTCTTCTACATCGGGCGGGGCGGCGCCGACTCCTCCCAGCCGGTCGTCACCGACTGGAACGACCCGGACATCGGCAAGGGCACGGGCGAGATCCACGTCTACGACCCGAAGACCAAGAAGGTGACGCTCGCGGGCGCCCTGACGGTGTTCGGGAACAAGGGCGGCGGTGACGAGCTCATCAAGGTCGAAGAAGGCCTGCTCGGCATCGAGTTGGACCCGAAGTTCGAGCAGAACGGGTGGGTGTACCTGCACTACACACCCCACTCGAAGATCAACCGCGAGACGCACATGGCCGAGCGGTACGTCTCCCGCTTCACGTTCGACCGGGACACGAACAAGCTGGACATGGGCAGCGAGAAGGTGCTCCTGAAGTGGCCGGTGCAGATCCACAGCTGCTGTCACGCGGGCGGCGGGATGGCCTGGGACTCCAAGGGCAACCTCTACATCGCGACCGGTGACAACAACTCCTCGCGCTTCAGCGACGGTTACTCGGGCAACAACCCGCAGCCCAACTTCAAGGGCGTCTCCTTCGCCGACGCCCGCCGCACCGCGGGCAACACCAACAACCTCAACGGCAAGATCCTGCGCATCCACCCGGAGGCCGACGGAACGTACACCCTTCCCGAGGGCAACCTCTTCACCGGCAAGGAGCAGGCCGAGGGCGGCGGCAAGACGCGCGGCGAGATCTATGTGATGGGCGTCAGGAACCCGGCGCGCATCTCCATCGACAAGAAGACCGACACGCTGTACGCGGGCTGGGTCGGCCCGGACGCCGGCGCGCCGTCGACGACGTGGGGCCCGGCGAAGTACGACACGTTCGCCGCGATCACCCACGCCTCCAACCGCGGCTGGCCGTACTGCATGGGCAACAACCAGCCCTACCGCGACCGGAATCTGCCGGACCCGACGAAGCCGCTCGGCTGGTACGACTGCGAGAACCTGAAGAACGAGTCGCCCAACAACGACGGCCTGGTGAACATCCCGCCGGCCGAGCCCAACAACATCTGGTACTCGCCGCAGGGCGGCGGTGTCGACTACCCGCGCGACGCGAACGGTGTGCCGAGCTACCGGACGTCGGAGCAGAAGCTGCTCCTGCCGTGGCTCAAGGGCGGCGGCCAGGCCACCATGAACGGTCCCGTCTACCGCTACGACGCGGCGAGCACGAGCGCCGACAAGTGGCCCTCGTACTGGGACGGGAAGTGGTTCGTCGGTGACTTCTACGACGGCGACCAGCCGCGGCACGCGGTCGTCACCGACCCGAAGACGGTCGGCGGCGGCGGCCTCCCGGTCCACGCCGAATCCCTGAAGAAGATCATTCCGATCGGCAACGACGGCATCAAGAACCTCATGGACTGGAAGTTCGCGCCGGACGGCTCGCTGTACGTCCTCGACTACGGCCGCGGCTTCTTCACCTCGGACTCCAAGTCGGCGCTGTGGCGCGTGACGTACAAGGGCGGGGCGGCGACCCCGGCCGCCGGCGACCTGGCAAGGAAGGCGGGATGATGCGTTCTCCGTGGCAGCGGTCCCTTCCGGCGCACCACCGGACCATACGGAAACGAAGACTGTGGACGGCTCTGCTCGCCGCGCTCCTCATGGTGCTCGGACTGACGTCGACCGCGGCGACGGCGCGGCCCGACAACACCGGGCTCGCCGCCGCCCAGACCCTGACCTGGACCGCCGACAACGACATCGCCAAGTACAAGTCGGCGCCCACGACGGCGGTGGCGGGGCCGACGACGATCGTCTTCGAGAACAGCGAGGCGACCGGCAATACGACGGGCATGCCGCACACGCTGACGTTCGACGTCTCCGACCCTGAATACAACAACGACGTCCCGCTGAACATCCTGGCCAACCCCAACGACGACCAGGGCGGCAAGCACACCGCAGAGGTGACGCTCACCCCGGGCCGCTACCGCTACCACTGCACCATCCCCGGCCACGGTTCGATGCAGGGCATCCTGATCGTGACCGAGGGCGGCGGCGAGGACACCGCGGCCCCGGTGACCGCGGCGAAGGTGGAGGGGCAGACCAACTCCGACGGCGCGTACGTCGGTTCGGCCTCGGTGGCCGTGACGGCGACGGACGAGGGTTCGGGCGTCGACAGGATCGAGTACGCGGTCGGGGCGGACGGCGCGTGGCAGCCGTACACCGCGCCGGTGGTCGTCGACCGGGTCGGCACCCACAAGATCCGCTACCGGGCCACCGACAAGGCGGGCAACACGTCGGCGGAGAAGGCGGTCGACTTCAAGGTCGTCGCACCGCCGACGGACGACAGAACACCTCCGGAGACCTCGGCGACGGTGACCGGTGAGAAGAACGACCAGGGGCAGTACGTCGGGATGGCGACGGTCACGGTGACGGCGTCCGACACCGGTTCCGGCGTCAACAAGATCGAGTACGCGGTCGGTGACGGCGCCTGGACCGCGTACACCGCGCCGGTCATGGTGCACGGGGCCGGCGCCCACAAGGTCCGCTACCGCGCGTCCGACAAGGCGGGCAACCAGGCGGCCGAGAAGGCCGTCGACTTCACGGTCGTCGCGCCGCCCGTGGAGGACAGGACGCCTCCGGAGACGTCGGCGAAGGTCGAGGGCGACAAGGACTCGGACGGTGCCTACCTCGGGAAGGCGAAGGTGACGGTCACCGCCACGGACGCCGGTTCGGGCGTCGACAAGGTCGAGTACTCCCTGGACGGCGGGCCCTACCTCGCGTACGAGGCGCCGGTCGTCGTCGACCGAGCGGGCCGCCACACGGTGGCGTACCGGGCGAGCGACAAGGCGGGCAACACCGCCGGGGCGAAGACGGTGGCCTTCACGGTGGCCGAGGGCGGCGGCGTGCCGGCCCCCAACTGCCCCGAGTACGACGAGCGGTTGACGGTGTTCGTGGGCACGGTCGACACGGGCATCCCCAACCGCGTCACGAACAACCGCTGCCGTGTGGGTGAGCTGATCGAGGACGAGAAGGAGTGGACGTCGCACGCGCTCTTCCTGAAGCACGTCAGGAGCGTGACGGACAAACTCCTGAAGGCCGGCGAGATCGACAGGCGCGAGTACAACAAAATCAACCGCGCCGCCAAACAGTCCGGCATCGGGAAGCCCGGCCAGACGGAGGGCTACCGCAAGCTCTTCGACGGCACGCAGAAGTCCCTCGACCAGTGGGAGCAGGTGGGCGGCGGCAGGTTCGGGCTCAACGCCGACGGCACCATCACCAGCTCGACCACGGTCCAGGGCATGGGCATGCTCTGGTTCCCGGAGCGCAAGTACGGCGACTTCTCGCTGAAGCTCCAGTGGCGGGACGACGCACCGGGCAACGGCAACACCAACTCCGGTGTCTTCGTGCGCTTCCCGCAGGTCCACGACCACCCGGAGGAGTCGCGCCCCGAGTGGGTCGCCATCAAGTACGGGCACGAGGTGCAGGTCCACGACCGGCCCGACGGCGACATGTACAAGACGGGCTCGATCTACGGCTTCGACCGGGTGGGCCTGGCCGGCGCCGGGGTCACTCCGAAGGGCACGTGGAACGACTACGAGATCCGCGTGGTGGACCAGCACTACTCGGTCTACCGCAACGGCGTCCTGATCAACGAGTTCGACAACACCGGCGGCCAGGACTTCACCCCGCCACGCGCCGACGACCCGGGCACGGACGGCCGCAGGTACGCCTCCGGCTACGTGGGACTCCAGGTCCACGGCGTGACGGACGTGGTGTCGTACCGGGACATCCGGATCAAGGAGCTGTAGCCCGGCTCGGCTCTCCCCGGCCCGCTTCGGCGCTCTCGCCCCGCTGGGGCGGGGGCGCCGTTCCGGAACCGGCCGGTCACGTCACTCCTCATGCTTCGCGCGGCTCGGCTGGACGCGTTTCGGCTCGCCGGGCATCTTCGGGTACTCCGGCGGGTACGGCAGGTCGCCCAGGCCGTGGTCGTGCTCGTCCTTGGTGGCCAGTTCCAGGAGGGCCTCCAGGGAGTGGGCGCGGTCGTCCATGCCCGCGTGGAGGTCGCCGACCTCGGCGAAGCGGCCCGGCATGGTGGCGAGGTCGAAGTCCTCGGGGCGGGCGTCCTCGACCTCGTCCCAGCGCAGGGGCGCCGACACGGGGGCGTGCGGGCGGGCACGCAGGGAGTAGGCGGAGGCGATCGTGCGGTCCCGGGCGGTCTGGTTGTAGTCCACGAAGATCCGCTGCCCCCGCTCCTCCTTCCACCAGGCCGTCGTGACCGCGTCCGGCATGCGCCGCTCCAGTTCCCGTCCGCAGGCGATCGCGGCCCTGCGCACCTGGGTGAAGGTCCAGCGCGGCTCGATGGGCACGAAGACGTGCAGCCCGCGTCCGCCCGACGTCTTGGGCCAGCCGACGAGGCCGCCGAACTCGTCGAGCACGGAGCGGAGTTCGTGGGCGGCCCGTACCGCGTCCGCGTAGTCGGTGCCGGGCTGCGGGTCGAGGTCGATGCGGAGCTCGTCGGGATGGTCGAGGTTGTCGCCGCGTACCGGCCACGGGTGGAAGGTGAGGGCGTTGTACTGGGCGGCCCAGATGACGGCGGCCACCTCGGTGGGGCACATCTCGTCGGCGGTGCGGCCGCTGGGGAAGGCGATGGTGGCGGTGGGGATCCAGTCGGGATGGTTCTTAGGGACGCGCTTCTGATAGAAGAACTCGCCGGCCGCCCCCTCCGGGTAGCGCTGCAGGGTCGTGGGGCGATTCCGAAGCGCGCGGAGAATGCCCGGCCCCACGGCCACGAAGTACTCGGCGACGTCCAGCTTGGTGAACCCCCGCTCGGGGAAGACCACCCGGTCCGGGCTGGACAGCCGCACCGTCCGCTCCCCCGTGTCGATCTCCACGGCCGCGCTCTTGCCCTTGGCTGCACCCATGCGGCCACGCTAAGCGGACTCGACATCCCACGCATACTGGCGCACACCGGGCGCTAAGTGGCATTCCGGAGCAGAATCGGAGCATGGATCTGCCGGTGATGCCGCCCGTGAAGCCCATGCTCGCCAAACCCGTGAAGAAGATCCCGCCGGGCATGCAGTACGAGGCCAAGTGGGACGGGTTCCGCGCGATCGTGTTCCGCGACGGGGCCGAGGTCGAGCTCGGCAGCCGCACCGGCAAGTCCCTGACCCGCTACTTTCCCGAGCTCGTGACGGCTCTGCGGGAGCGGCTGCCCGAGCGGTGCGTGGTGGACGGGGAGATCGTGATCGCCCGGGACGGTCACCTGGATTTCGACGCGCTCACGGAGCGTATCCATCCCGCCGCGTCCCGCGTGGCGACGCTCGCCGAGCGTACGCCCGCCTCGTTCGTGGCGTTCGACCTGCTCGCCCTCGGGGACGAGGCGCTGCTCGACGCGCCCCTGAGCGACCGGCGCGCCCTGCTGGTGGCGGCGCTGGGCGGTGTCTCGGCGCCCGTCCACCTCGCGCCCGCGACCACGGACCCCGAGGTGGCGCAGGTGTGGTTCGAGCAGTTCGAGGGCGCGGGCCTGGACGGGGTGATCGCCAAGCCGCTCGACCTGCGCTATCGCCAGAACGAGCGCCTCATGTTCAAGATCAAGCACGAGCGGACGGCGGACTGCGTGGTCGCGGGCTACCGCCTGCACAAGAGCGGGCCCGTCGTCGGCTCGCTGCTCCTCGGGCTGTACGACGACGGGGGCACCCTGCAGCACGTCGGCGTGTGCGCGGCCTTCTCGATGAAGCGCAGGGCCGAACTCGTCGAGGAGCTGGAGCCGCTGCGGATGGAGTCGGCAGCCGGGCACCCGTGGGCGTCCTGGACGGACGAGGCCGCGCACGAGACGGCCCGCATGCCCGGCGCCCCGAGCCGTTGGTCGGGCAAGAAGGACCTCTCCTGGGTGCCGCTGCGCCCGGAGCTCGTCTGCGAGGTGGCGTACGACCACATGGAGGGCGGGCGGCGCTTCCGCCACACGGCCGCGTTCCGCAGGTGGCGTACGGACCGGGTTCCGGAGAGCTGTACGTACGCGCAGCTGGAGGAGCCCGTGCGGTACGACCTCGCGGACGCGCTGGGGAGCACCGGCTGACCGCACCCCTCCCGACTGACCGCGCCCACCCACCACATCCGTCACCGCACACCTCACGGGCGCCACAATCACGCCATTGTGTGATGCGGCACCCGGGTAGCTTCCACCCCACCGACGGTGACCGTATGCTCCTGCGACTGATAGGGGAGTTACCTACGGTAAGGGGGGCGGGGCATGGGACACAGCGGTGCCGAGGGAAGCACGCGGCGGGGGTTCGTCGCGGGGGCCGCGGCGGTGGGCGGGGCGGCCGCGCTGGGAGTGGGGGCGGGGGCGCTGCCCGCGGCGGCGGCCACGCAGGACGCACCGCGCGCGCAGCAGTCGGTGGCCGTGCTCGGCGGTGGTGTCGCCGGGCTCACGGCCGCCCATGAGCTCGCGGAGCGCGGCTTCGCCGTCACGGTCTACGAGCGCAGGGAGCTGGGCGGCAAGGCCCGCAGCATGGACGTGCCGGGCAGCGCGAAGGGCAACCGCAAACCGCTGCCCGGTGAGCACGGCTTCCGGTTCATCCCGGGCATCTACCACAACCTGCCGGACACGATGCGCCGCATCCCGTTCCCCGGGAACGCGAACGGCGTGTGGGACAACCTGGTCGCGCCCCGCGAGATGTCGTTCGCGCGCACCGGCCGCGAAGACATCAGGATGCCGATCCCGTGGCCGGGCACGGAGCCGGAGAAGCTCACCCTGGACGACATCCGGCGGGCACTGACCGCGCTGCTCGACACCGCGTTCAACCTGCCGGCCCACGAGGCCGCGTACTTCGTGAACCGCGCCCTGGTCTTCTTCACCAGCTGCGACGAACGCCGCGACGACGACTGGGAGTCGACGCCCTGGTGGGACTTCACCCGCGCCGAGCACATGTCCAAGGACTACCAGCGCATCCTCGTGATCGGTGTGACCCGCAACATCGTGGCGACGAAGGCGGAGGAGGCGAGCACCCGCACGGTCGGCACGCTCGGCGAGGCGTTCGTCCTCAACGCGCTCGGCCAGGGCGCGGACGGCCCGCCCGACCGCATCCTGAACGCGCCGACGAACGAGGCGTGGATCGACCCGTGGATCACCCATCTCAAGTCGCTGGGCGTGGAGTTCCGCATCGGCTGGACCGTGCGCGAGCTGGCGTTCGGCGGCGGCCGCATCACGAAGACGGTCGTCGAGGACCCCGACGGCGTACGGCGTGACATCACCGCCGACCACTACGTCCAGGCCATGCCGGTGGAGCACGCGCGCCGGACGTGGAGCAGGGAACTGAAGGCGGCGGACCCGCAGTTGGCGCGCTGCGACAAGCTGCAGACGGACTGGATGACGGGCATTCAGTTCTATTTGACCGAACGCCCGCCCGTCGTCAAGGGCCACTTCAACCTCATCGACTCGCCCTGGTCACTGACCGGCATCGCCCAGGCGGGCCACTGGCCCGAGCGCGACTTCCCGGCCGACTACGGAGACGGCGTCGCCGTCGACTGCCTCTCCGTGGACATCTCCGAGTGGGACAAGCCCGGCATCCTGTACGGCAAGACCGCCAAGCAGTGCACCCGCGACGAGGTCGCCAAAGAGGTGTGGGCGCAGCTCAAGGCCGCCCTCAACGACACCGGGAAGACGGTGCTCAGCGACAGCAAGCTCCACTCGTGGTTCCTCGACCCGGGTGTCGACGGCCTGGGCACACCGAACCCCACCAACGAGGACCAGCTCCTCATCCACCCGGTGGGCACGTTCCACAACCGCCCGTCGGCCGCCACGAGGATCCCGAACCTCTTCCTCTCCGGCGACTACGTCTCCGTGGACATCGACCTGGCGACCATGGAGGGCGCCAACGCCTCGGCCCGCCAGGCGGTCAACGCCCTGCTGAAACAGGTGGGTTCGGACCAGAAGCCGTGCACGGTGCGGCCGCTGCACCGCGTTCCGGCGATCGAGGCCCTCAAGCGCCACGACCGCACCCGCTACCGGCTCGGCCTGCCGAACGCCCTCGATCTCGGCTGACGGGCTGCGATCGGGCGCGTTCGGGGTAGGACTCCCGCATGACACGGCGGACGCGGACGCGGGCACGCACGGGAACACGCACGGGGACACGGGCACGGAGCAGGGCCGGGGCGGCGGTGGCGATCGCACTCGCCGCCCTGGTGTCCGGTTGCACGATCGAGGGGGTGGACGGCAAGGCTCCCGGGTCGGGCGGCGGCGGCAGCGTGCTCGCCGTGAAGGTCGACAACGTACGTCCTGCGCGTCCGCAGACCGGTCTCGACGCCGCGGACGTCGTGTACGTCGAGCAGGTGGAGGCGGGGCTCACCCGTCTGATGGCGGTGTACGCGTCGCGGCTGCCGCCCGCCGTCGGTCCCGTGCGCAGCGCCCGCGAGACGGATCTCGAACTCCTGCGGCAGTTCGACCGGCCCGTGCTCGCGTTCTCCGGAGCGCAGTCCAAGCTCCTGCCGCTGATCGCCGGCGCGCCCGTGCGGGCGCTGCCGCCGGGCAGGGCGCCCGACGGCGCGTACTACCGGGGCGGCGCGAAGCCCGCGCCGCACAACCTCTTCGTACGCCCGGACGCCCTGAAGGCCGAGCCGAACGTGGACGCCCTGGCCGACGCGGGGTTCCGGTTCGGGCCGCGCCCGGAAGGCGGCACACCGCAGACACGGCGGACGGTCCGCTTCCCCGCGGCGCGCTTCACCTTCGACTGGGTGGAGTACGAGGGGCGCTGGCGCGTCGCGATGGACGGGGAGCGGGCGCGGACGTCCGGCGGCAAGGAGCTGAGCCCTTCGACGGTCGTCGTGCAGTACGTGAAGGTGCGGCCGTCCCGCTTCCACGACCGCGCGGGCAGCGTCTCGCCGTTCACCGAGACGGTCGGCGAGGGCTCCGCGAGCGTGCTGCGGGACGGGCGCGCCTACGAGGCGCGGTGGAAGCGTCCGGCGGCCGGGGCCGGCACGGAGTTCACGACGGCCGACGGCGAGCGGCTGCCGTTCGCGAAGGGACAGGTGTGGGTGGTGTACGCGAAGGCGTGAGCGGGGCCGGGGTGCGCAGGTCCTCCGCCGCGTCCGCGACGCGCTGCATCAGTTCGAGGAAGACGGGGCGCTCCTCGGCGGAGAGCGGGGCGAGCAGGACCTGGTTCATCCGGGCCGCCCGCACGGTCAGCGCGCGGTGCGTGCGCCGGCCCTCGTCGGTGAGGCGCAGCAGGTAGCGGCGGGCGTCCTGCGGGTCGCGCACCTTGTCGAGCAGCTCACGGCGGATGAGCCGGGCGACGACCTCCGCGATCGTGGACCGGTCGAGGCCCACCCGCTCCCCCACGGTGCGCTGGTCGAGGCCGGGTTCGGCGACGAGGGCGTTGACCACGGCGAACTGCGGTGAAGTGATCTCCTCGGACACCATCGTGTTCCACAGCAGGTGATGCGCCTGCTGCAGCCGCCGGGCCAGGTGCCCGGGGTGGGTGGCAAGGTCCACCGCGGCCATGGGGTCCTCCGTGTTCACTTCGACTCTCCCGGCGTATTCCGTCGGTGCACTGAACAATACTCGCCCTACGCGCCGAACAGCGCAGGTCTTGTGCGGTAGTTCGAGTCGCCCTATCCTCGCCGCAATAGTCAGTGACCTGATTAATCGGGCCGGAGGAGAGAGGCCGCACGGATGGACAAGGTGGTGGCCACGGCTGCCGACGCGGTGGCGGACGTCCCGGACGGGGCGTCGGTCGCGGTCGGCGGCTTCGGGCTGAGCGGCGTGCCCGCCGAGCTGATACGGGCGCTGCACGCGTCCGGGGTCTCGGGCCTGCGGGTCGTGTCCAACAACTGCGGCGCCATGGACTCGGGCCTCGCGGTACTCCTGGCGGCGGGCCGCATCGCCCGCGTGACCGGGTCCTACATAGGCGGCAACAAGGAGTTCGCCCGGCAGTACCTGGGCGGCGAACTGGAGGTCGAGATGATCCCGCAGGGCACGCTCGCCGAGCGGCTGCGGGCGGGCGGCGCGGGCATCCCCGCGTTCTACACTCCGGCCGGGGTGGGCACGCAGGTCGCCGACGGCGGGCTCCCCTGGCGCTACGACGGCGAGGGCGGGGTCGCGCTCGCGTCCCCGGCCAAGGAGGTACGGGAGTTCGACGGCACCCCCCATGTCCTCGAACACGGCATCCGCACCGACTTCGCGCTGGTCCGCGCGGCGCAGGGCGACCGGCACGGCAACCTCGTCTTCAGCAGGTCGGCCCGCAACTTCAACCCGCTCGCGGCGATGGCCGGACGGGTGACCGTCGCGGAGGTCGAGGAGCTGGTGGAGCCCGGCGGGATCGAACCGGACGCGGTGCATCTGCCGGGGATCTTCGTGCAGCGGGTGGTGGCGCTCACTCCGGAGCAGGCGGCGGACAAGCGGATCGAGAAGCGGACGGTGGCAGGCTGATGGCCTGGACCCGTGAGGAGATGGCCGCCCGCGCCGCGCGCGAGCTCCGGGACGGCCAGTACGTGAATCTCGGCATCGGACTGCCCACGCTGATCCCCAACCACCTCCCACCCGGCGTCGAAGTCATCCTGGAGTCGGAGAACGGCATCCTGGGAGTGGGCCCCTATCCCACCGAGGCGGAGGTCGACCCCGACCTGATCAACGCGGGCAAGGAGACCGTCACCGTGCTGCCCGGCGCCTCCTTCTTCGACTCGGCGCTTTCCTTCGGGATGATCCGCGGCGGTCACATCGACGTGGCCGTGCTCGGCGCGATGCAGGTCTCCGCGCGCGGGGACCTCGCCAACTGGGCGGTCCCCGGAAAGCTGATCACGGGCATCGGCGGGGCGATGGACCTCGTGCACGGCGCCCGCACGGTCGTCGTCGTCATGACGCACACCGCCAAGGACGGCTCGCCGAAGATCCTCGCCGAGTGCGCGCTGCCGCTCACCGGCAAGCGCTGCGTCGACCGGGTCATCACCGACCTCGGCGTACTGGAAGTGACCGCACACGGTCTTGAGCTGGTCGAGACGGCGCCGGGCGTCACCGCCGACGAGATCGCCGCGAAGACCGCGGCGGAGATCCACGTCCCGGACAGCCTTCACGTACGGAGCGACCCCATATGACCCTCACCACCGAACCCCTGCCGGACGGGCTCGGCCAGGACGCGATCGACGCCGAGGTCGCGAAGGCGCAGGCGTCCGCGCCGCCCGGCGCGCACCATCCGCCCCGCGACTACCCGCCGTACCGCAGCACCCGTCTGCGGCACCCGAAACAGCCGTTGATCCCGCTGCGCGACCCGGAGGCCGTGGAGCTGAGCGGTCCCGCGTTCGGCGTCACCGACGTGTCCGCGCTGGACAGCGATCTGACGCGGCAGCACGCGGGGGAACCGCTGGGCGAGCGCATCACCGTGAGCGGCCGGGTCCTGGACCGCCGGGGGCGGCCCGTGCGCGGCCAGCTGGTGGAGCTGTGGCAGGCCAACGCGTCGGGCCGGTACGCCCACCAGCTGGACCGGCACCCCGCGCCCCTCGACCCGAACTTCACGGGGTTCGGCCGCTGTCTCACCGACGACGACGGCACGTACTCCTTCACGACCGTCAAGCCGGGCGCCTATCCATGGCGCAACCACACCAACGCCTGGCGCCCCGCGCACCTCCACTTCTCGCTCTTCGGCACGGCGTTCACCCAGCGCCTGGTGACGCAGATGTACTTCCCCGGCGACCCGCTCCTGCCGTACGACCCGGTGCTGAACGCGGTGACCGACGAATCGGCGCGGCGGCGCCTCGTCTGCGCGTACGACCACGGCCTTTCCGTCCCCGAGTGGTCCCTGGGCCACCGCTGGGACATCGTCCTGGACGGCCCGTCCGCGACGCTCTTCGAGGAGGACGACGACCACTGATGCACGCTCCCACCCCCTCCCAGACCGTCGGCCCCTTCTACGGATACGCGCTGCCGTTCCCGCGCGGCGGCGACGTGGCGCCCTCCGGGGACGCGGAGACGATCACCCTGCACGGGTACGTGCTCGACGGCGCGGGGCAGCCCGTGCCCGACGCCCTGATAGAGAGCTGGCAGCCCGCGCCGGACGGCTCGCGCGCGGGCGTGCCCGGATCGCTGCGGCACGACCCCGTCACGGGGTGGCTCGTGGGGCGCGACGGTGTCGCGTTCACCGGGTTCGGCCGGGTGCCGACCGACGCCGACGGCCACTGGGCCGTGCGGACGCTGCCGCCGGGCGGCGTCTCGTACATCTCGCTCGCCGTCTTCGCACGCGGTCTGCTGCACCATCTGTACACGCGCGCGTACCTGGTGGACGAGCCCGGTGACGCGCTGCTCGGCTCCCTCGCGGCGGAGCGCAGGGGCACGCTGGTCGCCCGGAGCGAGGCCCCGCGCACGTACCGGTTCGACATCCGCCTCCAGGGGCCCGACGAGACGGTCTTCCTGGAGTTCCCGACGTTCTCCGAAGACCCTCACGGGCCGGAAACTCCGGAGGTGTCGCCGTGACCGGCCTGCTCTCCCCGGGGTGGGCGGGCTCCCCCGCCGACGACGCGACCTCCGACCTCTCCTTCCTGGAGGCGCTGCTGGCCGTCGAGGCGGCCCTGACCCGCGCGCAGGCCGCCGTGGGCCTCGCGCCTCCGGAGGCGGCGACAGCGGTCACGGAAGCGGCCGCGGACGTCGGCCGGTTCGACGTGCGGGAGATCGCTTTGCGCGCACGGGACGGCGGAAACCCGGTGATCCCGCTGGTGGCGGCCTTGACGGCCGCGGTGCCCGAGGACGCGGCGCCCTACGTCCACCGGGGCGCGACGAGCCAGGACATCCTGGACACGGCCCTGATACTGCTCTCCGCCCGCACGCTGGACCTGATCCTCGCGGACCTGTCCCGTACGGAACAGGCGCTGGCCCGCCTCGCCACCGCACACCGCGACACGGCGATGCCGGCCCGCACCCTCACCCAGCACGCGGTCCCGACGACCTTCGGTCTGAAGGCGGCGGGGTGGCGCTCCCTCGTCCTCGACGCCCGGGACCGGGCCAGGGACGTGCGCGGGAGCCTGCCGGCCCAGCTGGGCGGCGCGGCGGGCACGTTGGCGTCGTTCCGGGCGTACCTGGCTCGGGCGGATACGGCTCCGGGGAAGCCACCGGCCGCCGGCGCGGAGGCCATCGTGGCGGCGTTCGCCGCGGAACTGTCCCTGCGCGTGCCCTCGTTGCCCTGGCACAGTCTCCGTACGCCCGTCGCCGACCTCGCCTCCGCTCTCGCCTTCACCGCGGGCGCCCTCGGCAAGCCGGCGGCCGACGTCCTCACCCTCTCCCGTACCGAGATCGCGGAGGTTTCCGAGGGGGCGGGCGGCGGCTCGTCCGCCATGCCGCACAAGGCCAATCCCGTACGGGCCACGCTGATCGCCGCCGCCGCGCGGCGCGCACCCGGTCTCGCCGCGACCCTGTACGGCTCGCTGGCGGCCGAGGACGAGCGGCCCGCGGGGGCCTGGCACGCCGAGTGGGAGACACTGCGTGATCTGTTGCGGCTGGCCGGCGGGGCTGCCCGGGACGCGGCGGAGCTCGCCGAGGGGCTGCGGGTCCGTCCGGAGGCGATGCGTGCACACCTCGGCCTCACCGGCGGGCTGATCGTCTCCGAACGGCTGGCCGTCGAGCTCACACCGTCGCTCGGCGGAACCCGCGCGAAGGATCTCCTGACGGCGGCGGCCCGACGCGCCCGCACCGAAGGCCGGACGCTCGCGGAGATCCTCGCCGACGACCCCACCCTCGACGACATCGACCTCCCCGAACTCACCGACCCCACCCGCTACACCGGCCTCGCCGGTGAACTGACCGACCGTGCCCTGGAGCGACGTTGACCGGCGAACCGCGCGACAGGCCCTGCGCGAAGGATCTCCTCACCAGGGTGGCCGGGCGCGCCCGCACCGAAGGGTGGACGTTCGCGGAGATCCTCGCCGACCCCACCCGCTACACCGGTCTCGCCGGTGAACTGACCGACCGCGCCCTGGAGCGACGTTGACCGGCGAACCGCGCGGCGGGAGCAAGCTGCCGCACCACACCGTCGAAGGGGCCGCGAGCGCGCCGCCGCTCCTCCTCGGCCCGTCTCTGGGCACCTCCACCGCCCTGTGGGACGCCGTCGCACCCGAACTCTCCACCGCCCACCGCGTCGTGCGCTGGGACCTGCCGGGCCACGGCCGGTCCCCCGCCGACCTGATCGGCCCCGGCGCGACGGTCGCCGACCTCGCCGGGCTCGTCCTCGCGCTCGCCGACTCCCTCGGGATCGACCGCTTCGCGTACGCCGGGGTCTCGCTGGGCGGCGCCGTGGGGCTGCATCTGGCGGCCCGGCACCCCGACCGGGTGACCGGCCTCGCCGTGATCTGCTCGTCGGCGCACTTCGGCGGCGCCGGACCGTGGCGGGAGCGGGCCGCGCTGGCGCGCCGCGAGGGCCTGGCCGGGCTGGCGGAGTCGGCGCCGGGGCGCTGGTTCACGCCGGGGTTCACGGTGCCCGCCCTCGTGGCGGACCTCCGGGCGGCCGACCCGGGCGCGTACGCGGCGTGCTGCGACGCCCTGGCCGCGTACGACATGCGGGACGCGCTGGCGTCGATCGTCGCGCCCACGCTGGTCGTCGCCGGACGCGCGGACCCGGCGACTCCGCCCGCCCACGCGCGGGAGATCGCCGACGCCGTGCCGGGCGCCTCCCTGATGGAGCTCGCGAACGCCTCCCACCTGGCCCCCGCGGAACGCCCCGACGCGGTGGCGGCGGCCCTGCGCGCCCACTTCACGGGCCCGCCGCCGAACGGCACGGCCGTGCGGCGCGCCGTGCTCGGCGACGCGCACGTGGACCGCGCACAGGCGCGCACGACCCCCTTCACGGCGCGCTTCCAGGACTTCATCTCCCGTTACGCGTGGGGCGAGATCTGGACCGACCCCACGCTCGCACGCCGCGAGCGCAGCATGATCACCATGACCGCGCTGGTCGCCCGCGGCCACCTCGACGAGCTCGCGATGCATGTGCGCGCCGCCCGCGGGATCGGTCTGACGCCCGAGGAGATCGGCGCGGTCCTGCTGCAGACGGCGGTGTACTGCGGGGTTCCCGCGGCCAACGCGGCGTTCGCGGTCGCCGAGCGGGTGCTCACCGAGGAAGCCGGGGACGCCAGGGAAGCCGGGGGCGGCGGTCACGGCAGAGGGTGACATGTGCCGCCCGGGTCCGTGCAGCGGCGCGCTGCGGCGTCATCGGGCCCCGTACACCGGCCGGGGCGCCTCCGCCTCCGCGAGCAGCTTCAGTGTCGTCTCGCCCGCCTCCGCCGGGGTCCAGCGGGCGCCCTTGTCGGCGGTGGGGCCGGGGCGCCAGCCCTCCATGACGGTGATGCGGCCCGCCTCGCTCTCGAAGACGCGGCCCGTGACCCCGGCGGAGGCGGGTGAGCCCAGCCAGACGACGAGGGGGGACACGTTCTCCGGGGCCATCGTGTCGAAGCCGCCGTCCTCGGGGGCGGCCATCGTGTCGGCGAAGGTCTGCTCGGTCATGCGGGTCCTGGCGGCAGGCGCGATGGCGTTCACACGCACTCCGTAGGAGGCCAGTTCGGCGGCGGCGACCAGGGTGAGGCCGAGGATGCCCGCCTTGGCGGCGCTGTAGTTGCCCTGTCCGACGCTGCCGGAAAGGCCCGCTCCGGAGCTGGTGTTGACCACGCACGCGTGCGGGGTCCTGCCTGCTTTCGCCTCGGCGCGCCAGTGGGCGCCCGCGTGCTTCAGCGGGAGGAAGTGCCCCTTGAGGTGGACGCGCATCACGGCGTCCCAGCCGTCCTCCTCAAGGTTGACCAGCATGCGGTCCCGTAGGAAGCCCGCGTTGTTGACGAGGGTGTCGAGGCGCCCGTACGTGTCGAGTGCGGTCCGCACCAGCGAGGCGGCGCCCTCGGACGTGGCGATGTCGCCGCCGTGCGCGACGGCCTCGCCGCCCGCCGCGCGGATCTCCTCGACGACATCGTGGGCCGGCCCGTGGGAAGCCCCCGATCCGTCGGGCCCCACGCCGAGGTCGTTGACGACGACCCGGGCGCCTTCGGCCGCGTACGCGCGCGCGTGCGCCCTGCCGAGGCCGCGGCCCGCACCCGTGACGATCACGACGCGGCCTTCGCAGATCCCGGACCTGGCAGCTGACGTCATGGCGGAACTCCTCGGGTGGCGTGCGGTCAGTGGTTGACGGAAGCGGCGGCCAGGAACGCGGGGCGTTCGCCGCCGCCGTGCACCCGGAGCGCGGCTCCGCTGATGTACCGGGCGCGGTCGGAGGCGAGGAAGACGCACGCGTCGCCGACGTCGGAGGGGTCGGCGAGGCGGCCCAGGGGGACGGTGCGGGCGACCTGGGCGATGCCTTCCTCGTCGCCGTAGTGCAGGGCGGCGCTCTCGGTGCGGGCCAGGCCGAGGACGACCGTGTTGACGCGAACGGCCGGGGCCCATTCGACGGCCATGGTCCCCGCGAGGTTCTCCAGGCCCGCCTTCGCGGCACCGTACGCACCGCTGCCGGGTGAGGGCCGGGTGCCGCTGACGCTGCCGATCATCGTGACGCTGCCGCCGGTCTCCTGACCGCGCATCACTTCATACGCGGCGAGCGACGCGTACAGCGGTGCGAGCAGATTCAGCTCGACGATCTTGGTCTGGCGGGCCGGCGCGGTCTCGGCGAGCAGTCCGAACGGAGTCCCTCCCGCGTTGTTCACGAGAGCGTCCACCGAGCCGTGGTCCGCCGCGACCTCGGTGAAGAAGGCGCGGGCCGCCGCCGCGTCGCGCAGGTCGAGCGGTCTGAACTCGGCCGCGGCGCCCGCCGCTTCGACGGGCCGGTCCGGCGGCCTGCGGGCACAGACGACGACCCGGGCGCCGGCGGCGAGGAAGCTGCGGGCGATGCCGGCACCGACGCCGCGGGTGCCGCCGGTCACGACGACCACCTGTCGGGTGTCAGTCATCGCTGCTACCTTTCCAACTAACAAATGTTTGGTTGAAGGCGTGTGGGTTGAAAGGTAGCGGATCGTCTGATGTCTGTCTCCACCTCCGCCCCGGACAAGGGCGTCACCGTCGTCACCGTCGACTACCCACCCGTCAACGCCCTCCCGGTGCGCGGCTGGTACGACCTGGCGGACGCGGTGCGCGCCGCCGGGCGCGCCCCCGGAACGCGCTGCGTCGTCCTGACCGCCGAGGGCCGGGGGTTCAACGCGGGCGTGGACATCAAGGAGATGCAGCGCGACACCGGCCACACCACGCTGATCGGCGCCAACCGCGGGTGCTACGAGGCGTTCTCCGCGGTGTACGAGTGCGAGGTACCCGTCGTCGCGGCCGTGCACGGCTTCTGCCTGGGCGGCGGCATAGGCCTCGTAGGGAACGCGGACGCGATCGTGGCGAGCGAGGACGCCACCTTCGGCCTGCCCGAGCTGGACCGGGGCGCGCTCGGCGCGGCCACGCACCTGGCCCGCCTCGTCCCGCAGCACCTGATGCGCGCCCTGTACTACACCTCGCGGACCGCGACGGCCGCCGAGCTGCACGCGCACGGCTCCGTGTGGCGGATCGTGCCCCGCGCGGAACTGCGCGACGCCGCGCTGGAGTTGGCACGGGAGATCGCCCGCAAGGACGGCACGCTGCTGCGTTTCGCCAAGGCCGCGATCAACGGAATCGACCCCGTGGACGTGCACCGCAGCTACCGCTTCGAGCAGGGCTTCACCTTCGAGGCGAACCTCAGCGGCCTGGCCGACCGCATCCGAGCGGACTTCGGGACGCGAGAAGAGGGCGAGTCATGAGCGACAGAACCAGCGGGACCGGCAGGACCGACAAGAAGATGACGCCCGACGAGATCGTGGGGCGACTCGCCAGCGGCATGACGCTCGGCATCGGCGGCTGGGGCTCGCGCCGCAAGCCGATGGCGCTGGTCCGCGCACTGCTGCGGTCCGACGTCACGGACCTGACCGTCGTGTCGTACGGCGGCCCGGACATCGGCCTGCTCGCCGCGGCCGGCCGCATCCGCAAGCTCGTCACGGCCTTCACCACCCTCGACTCGATCCCCCTGGAGCCGCACTTCCGCGCGGCACGCGAGCGTGCCGCCTTCGAACTCGTCGAGCTGGACGAGGCGATGTTCATGCAGGGCCTCACCGCGGGCGCCCAGCGGCTGCCGTTCCTGCCGATCCGCGCGGGCCTCGGCTCGGACGTCCTGAGGGTCAACCCTCAGCTCCGGACGGTCACTTCGCCGTACGAGGACGGGGAGGAGCTCGTCGCCGTGCCCGCCCTGCGGATGGACGCGGCCCTGGTCCACCTGAACCGCGCCGACCGCTTCGGCAACGGCCAGTACCTCGGCCCCGACCCCTACTTCGACGACCTGTTCTGCGAGGCCTCCGACACCGCGTACGTCTCGTGCGAGCGGATCGTCGAATCCGCCGAGCTCACCGCGCACGCCGCGCCCCAGACGATGCTCGTCTCCCGGCACGCGGTCACGGGCGTGACCGAGACACCCAAGGGCGCGCACTTCACGTCCTGCGTGCCCGACTACGCACGCGACGAACCCTTCCAGAAGGCATACGCCACCGCGGCGGCCGACCCGGAGGCCTGGCGGGCCTTCCGCGACCGCTTCCTCGCCGGAACCGAGCGGGACTACCACCTGGCCGTCCAGGCCTGGCACAAGGAGCAGCGATGACGCCGACTGCCGAACGGGCAGCCACCCGCGCCGAGTACTGCGTGATCGCCTGCGCCGAGGCGTGGCGGGACGACGGTGAGATCCTCGCCTCCCCCATGGGCACGGTCCCGTCCGTCGCGGCCCGCCTCGCCAGGCTGACCTTCTCCCCCGACCTGCTGCTCACGGACGGCGAGGCCCTGCTCATCGGCGACGTCCCGGCCGTCGGCTCCGCGTCTGCGGTGGCCGAGGGCTGGCTGCCGTACCGCAGGCATCTGACCATGGTGATGGGCGGCCGGCGGCACGTGATGATGGGCGCGAGCCAGCTCGACCGCTTCGGCAACCAGAACATCTCGTGCATCGGCGCTTGGGAGCGTCCGAAGCGGCAGCTTCTTGGCGTGCGCGGCGCACCGGTCAACACGCTCAACAATCCGGTGAGTTACTGGATTCCGCGGCATTCGGCGCGGGTGTTCGTCGAGAAGGTCGACATGATCAGCGGGGTCGGGTACGACAGCGCGGCCGCCGCCGGGCCCTCCGCGACCCGCTTCCACGAGCTGCGCCGAGTCGTCTCCGATCTCGGCGTCTTCGACTTCGGAACGCCGGATCACGCGATGCGCCTGGTCTCCCTGCACCCGGGCGTGACCCTGGAGGAGGTGCGTGAAGCCACCGGGTTCACCCTGGCCGTGCCGGACGACGGTGTCCCGTACACCCGCGAGCCGACCGCCGAGGAGCTGCGGCTGATCCGCGACGTGGTGGACCCGTCCGGCCTGCGCGACCGTGAGGTGCGCTCGTGACACCCACCATGACACCGACTTTGAAGACGCCGCTCACCGAACTGGTCGGTGTCCGGCACCCGGTCGTCCAGACCGGCATGGGGTGGGTGGCGGGCCCCCGCCTGGTCTCCGCGACCGCGAACGCCGGGGCGCTCGGCATCCTGGCCTCCGCGACCATGACGGTCGAGCAGCTGCGGGCGGCCGTCCGCGAGGTCAAGTCCCGTACGCCCGCGCCCTTCGGGGTGAACCTGCGGGCGGACGCGGGCGACGCGCGGGACCGGGTCCGGATCATCATCGACGAAGGGGTGCGGGTCGCGTCCTTCGCGCTCGCGCCGTCCAAGGAGCTGATCGCCGAGCTCAAGGACGCCGGCGTGGTGGTGATCCCCTCGGTCGGCGCGCGACGGCACGCCGAGAAGGTCGCCGCCTGGGGCGCGGACGCGGTGCTCGTGCAGGGCGGCGAGGGCGGCGGCCACACCGGCGAGGTCGCCACCACCGTGCTGCTGCCGCAGGTCGTCGACGCGGTGGGCATTCCCGTGGTCGCGGCCGGCGGTTTCTACGACGGCCGCGGCCTGGTGGCCGCCCTCGCCTACGGTGCCGCGGGCGTCGCCATGGGCACCCGCTTCCTGCTCACCTCGGACTCTCCGGTGCCGGACGCGGTCAAGGCGCGCTATCTGGCCGCCTCCGTCAAGGACGTCACGGTCACCACGCGCGTGGACGGCCTCCCGCACCGCATGCTGCGCACGGAGCTGGTGGCGGGCCTCGAAAGGTCCGGCCGCCTCGCCTCCCTCGCCCGCGCGGTGCGACACGCGGCGGCGTTCCGGAAGGTGTCCGGCCTCGGCTGGGCACGGCTGGCCCGCGACGGCCTCGCGATGAAGCACGGCAAGGACCTCACCTGGAGCCAGGTCCTCCTCGCCGCGAACACCCCCATGATGCTCAGATCGGCGATGGTGGACGGCCGTCCGGAGCTGGGCGTGATGGCTTCGGGCCAGGTGGCGGGCGTCATAGACGACCTGCCCTCGTGCGCGGAGCTGGTGGCACGGCTGATGCGGGAGGCGGCCGAGGTCATGGACGGGCTGCGCGGTCGGTACGGCCCGGGGTCAGGCCCGCCCGGCGACTGAGGACCGCGGGCCCAGGTGGTCAAGGGCCCGGTCGGCGAGACCGTCCGCCCCGCAGGTCCGCGCCAGGGTCAGGCCGTGCTCCAGCTCCACCGCGGAACCCGCCGCGATCCCGTACTCGACGCGGGCGACCGCGTGTTCGTACGCGCAGGGCGACGCTTCCAGGTAGGTGACGGCCTGGCGGTACAGCGCGACGGCGCGCGGGCCGGTCTCCAGGGCCGCCGCACACCGCAGCGCCTCACCGATCGCGGTGTCCGTGCCGAACCGCTCGGCCTGCATCCGGGCGTCCGAGACGAGGTGCGCCGCCCGCCTGGGGTCCTCGTCGGCCAGGGCGCGAGCGAGATCGTATGCCCACGGTGCGAGGACGGTGTTGTACTGGCCGCGCGCCGTCAGCGCCTTCGCCGTGGCCTCCAGTTCGTTGAGTCCCTCCTCCGTGCGCCCGAGGGCGAGCAGGAGCCGCCCGCGCACGGACGGCGCGTCGGGGACGTAGATCGTGGAGGCGGAGGGCGGCGCGAAGCCGTACCGGTCGGCGACCTCACCGGCCTCCTCGATGTGTCCGCGGGCCAGGAGCGTGTCGATGAGCATGCTCGCCGCCTCCCAGTGCATGGGCAGGCCCTGGCCGACGCGGTCGGCCAGGCGCAGGCTCTCGCGCAGCGAGTGCTCGGCGTCGGTCAGCCGGCCGCGCCTGCGGTACACGTAGCCGAGGAAGGCGTGGGCGAGTGCGAGGTGGCCGCCGCTCCAGCCCGCGGTCTCGTAGGCGCGCACGGCCTCGGTGAACAGGCTCTCCGCGCGGTCGAGGCGGTCCGAGAAGGCGTACGACCCGCCGAGCATCAGGCGGAGCTCGAAGCTCCACTCCGTGTCGGTCCAGCCGAGTCCGGGCGCGAGGCGGCCGTTGACGAGGGCGCGGTCGCAGAGCTCGACGACCAGTTCCGCGCTCTCGCCGCGGGTCATGGCGTCGAAGGCGCGCAGGATCAGCAGGGCGCGCTCGGAGTTGTCGCGGCCGGTGAGCGGTCCGGCGAGGGCGGCCAGCCGTCGCGAGCGTCCCGGCGAGTCCTGCTCGCCCGCGTGGATGCCCTCCCACATGTAGTGCACGGCTTGCAGGCGCAGCCTCGCGGGCCCCTGTTCGAGCCTGGCCGCCTCCTCGGCGATGGCCCGCAGGCCTTCCTCCAGCTGGTCGTTGTGGACGAAGGCCTGGGAGAGGCGGCAGACCGCGTCGACGCGCAGCTCCCGGTCGAGGCCGCGCATCGAGAGGGCTTCGCGCAGATGGCGGATGGTGGTGGCGGGCGAGGTGAGCATGGTGGCGCAGCCGAGTTCGTAGAGCACGCGGGCGTGGATCTCGGGCAGGGGTGGCTCGCGCAGGGCCCGCTCCAGGCAGCGGCGGGCCGCGTCGGGCGCGCCGACGGCGAGGTGTTCGGCGGCGGCCTCGCGCAGCTGCTCGACGAGCTCGGGGTCGTCGTCCGGGTGGACTTCCAGGAGGTGGCGGGAGGCGGCCGCCGCGCCACGCCCGGAGAGGGTGACGATGGAGGCGGCCTGGCCATGCATCGCGGTACGGGTGGCCGCGGGGATGGAGTGGTAGACCGTGCTGGCGATCAGGGGGTGGACGAACTCCAGGCCGTCGTCGCCCCCGGTCAGGATGCGTGCGGTGCACAGCCGCTCCGCGCAGCGTTCGGCGCTGTCGGGCAGCATGCCGGCGAGCTGGGCGGCCAGGTCGAGGGAGATGGCGCTGCCGAGGATGGCGGCGGCCCAGGCGAAGCGGGTGGCGTCGGTGCCGAGTCCTTCGAGGCGGGCGACCAGGCCGCGGCCGCGGGCGCTGCGGTTGAGGGCGCGCAGTTCGTCGGCGGAGCTCTCCACCGGTTCGAGTTCGCTGTCCTGGACCTTGGCGAGGAGTTCGACGGATTCGTACGGGTTGCCGCCGGTGACCGCCCAGACCTCGCGGCAGAACGGGGCGTCGGCGTGCTCGCCGAGCGTCGCGCGGGTCAGGCCGGCCGCGGCGTCCGGCGTGAGGGCGCGCAGCGTGCTGAAGGAGCGGGCCTCGGCGGCGACCGTCGCCAGGTGGCGGGCGCTGTCGCCGGTGGCCTCGCCGGGCCTGCGGGCGACCACGACGAGTACGGGCAGTTCGTCGAGGCGCTGGGCGAACGTGGCCAGCCAGTGCAGTGTTTCCTGGTCGGCCCAGTGCGCGTCGTCGATGAGGAGGACGAGCGGCCAGTGCAGTCGGGAGAGCCGGGAGACCGCTTCGACGAGGCCGTCGCAGACGCCCTGCGGATCGGCCTGGGGTCCGCCGGGCTCGGCTATGCCGAGGGCGGGGCCCGCGATGTCGTAGCAGTCGCCGAAGTACTCGCGGGCCTCGTCGGGGGTGAGCTGGACGAGCGCGGGCTGCAGCAGTTGCCGCACCACGTTGAAGGGGACGGAGGTGACCGTCTCGCCGCCGCGTGCGGACCAGACCGTGGCGCGGCCCTCCGCCATGCGGCGCACTTCGGCGAGGAGCGCGGTCTTGCCGATGCCCGCCTCTCCGCAGAAGGCGAGCAGGCCGCCCGTGGTCGTCGCGTCGGCGCAGAGCTCCTCGACGGCCTGGGCCACCGCGGCGAGTTCGACGTCGCGCTCCCACAGCGGGGCCCAGGCGGCTCCTCCGGGCCGTCCCTGCGTCATCGCGCTACCTCCCGGGGTCGCTCAATCGACGTACAGAAGTCGAGACTAGCCGGGTCGGGGCCGCTGTGGAGCGCGGTCGGGGCAGGTACTCCCCGCAAGGGGTGAGGAAGAGGGCGTCCCGGGGACGGCCGGTGTACACCCGTGGGCCGTCAGAGGCGTTCGACGACGGTCACGTTGGCCTGGCCGCCGCCCTCGCACATCGTCTGGAGGCCGAACCGGCCGCCGGTGCGCTCCAGTTCGTGCAGGAGGGTCGTCATCAGCTTGACGCCGGTCGCGCCCAGGGGGTGGCCGAGTGCGATCGCGCCGCCGTTGACGTTGACCTTCTCGGGGTCGGCGCCGGTCTCCTTCAGCCAGGCGAGGACGACGGGCGCGAACGCTTCGTTGATCTCGACGAGGTCGATGTCGGCGATGCCCATGCCGGTCTTCTTGAGGGCGTGCGCGGTGGCGGGGATGGGCGCGGAGAGCATCCGGATGGGGTCCTCGCCGCGCACGGAGAGGTGGTGGACGCGGGCGCGGGGCGTCAGCCCGTGTTCCCGTACGGCCCGTTCGCTCGCGATGAGCAGTGCGGCGGCGCCGTCGGACACCTGTGAGGAGCAGGCGGCGGTGATCGTGCCGTCGTCGAGGACGGGCTTGAGGGCCGCCATCTTCTCCAGGGTCGTGTCGCGCCGGGGGCCCTCGTCGGTGGTGACGTCTCCATAGGGGACGAGTTCGCGGTCGAAGCGGCCCTCGTCGATGGCGCGCACCGCCCGCCGGTGCGAGCGGAGCGCGAACTCCTCCATGTCGCGGCGGGATATGTCCCACTTCTCGGCGATCAGCTGGGCGCCGTGGAACTGGTTCACGGGCCGGTTTCCGTAGCGGGCGCGCCAGCCCTCGCTGCCCGCGTACGGGCCTTCGGTGAGGCCGAGGGGTTCGGCGGCCTGCCGGGAGGCGAACGCGATGGGGATCATCGACATGTTCTGGGTGCCGCCCGCGACGACGAGGTCCTGGGTGCCGGAGAGGACGCCCTGGGCCGCGAAGTGGAGGGCCTGCTGGGAGGAGCCGCACTGCCGGTCGATCGTCACGCCGGGCACCTCTTCGGGGAGTCCGGCCGCGAGCCAGCTGGTGCGGGCGATGTCGCCGGCCTGGGGTCCCACCGTGTCCAGGCAGCCGAAGACGACGTCCTCGACGGCGGCGGGGTCGATGCCGGTGCGTTCGACGAGCGCCTTGAGGACGTGGGCGCCCAGGTCGGCCGGGTGGACCCCGGAGAGTCCTCCCTTGCGCCTGCCGACGGGGGTGCGGACCGCTTCGACGATGTAGGCCTCGGCCATGACTGCGTACTCCTCGGTCGGGGGGCGCCGTGTGACGACGCGCCGCTCACATACGTACGGAGATGCCGTCCAGGACCATCGACAGGTACTGGCGGGCGATCTCCTCGGGGCTGTGGCCGCCGCCGGGGCGGTACCAGGACGCGGCGACCCAGACGGTGTCGCGCACGAAGCGGTAGGCGAGCCGGACGTCCAGGTCGGCGCGGAAGACGCCTTCCGCGACGCCTCGCTCCAGCGTCGTCAGCCAGGCCTTCTCGAAGCGCTGCTGCGAGTCCGACAGGTACTGGAAGCGCTCCTGTGCGACCAGGTGTCTGGCCTCCTTCTGGTAGATGGCGACGGCGGCGCGGTGCCGGTCGATCTCGCGGAAGGACTCGGTGACGAGGGCTTCGAGTGTCGCCCGGGGGTCGAGCTGGGCCTGGAGGACGGTGTCGTACCCGTCCCACAGTTCGGTGAGGAAGGTGCGGAGGATCTCTTCGAGCATCGACTCCTTGGAGTCGAAGTGGTAGTAGAGGCTGCCGGCGAGCATGCCCGCGGAGTCGGCGATCTTGCGGACCGTCGTCGCGTTGTACCCCTGCTCCGCGAAGACGTCGGCGGCGATGCCGAGGAGTTCGCGGCGGCGCTCGGGCGAGGGGCTCACCTGGGGCTTCTTCTTGGTGGCGGGCTTTTCACCGGCACCCTGTCTCTGATTCGGCACACCGTCATTCTCCGCCTACGCGTGCTGGCTGCTGACCGAGACCGTCTCCCCCGTCATGTACGAGGAGTAGCCGCCGGCCAGGAAGACGATGACGTTGGCTATCTCCCAGGGCTCCGCGTGCCGTCCGAACGCCTCGCGTGCGGTGAGCTCTTCGAGGAGCTCGGGCGAGGTGACCTTCGCGAGGTGGGGGTGGAGGGCGAGGCTCGGCGCGACCGCGTTGACCCGGATGCCGTGGGGGGCGGCTTCGAGGGCGGCGCACCGGGTGAGGGCCATGACGCCCGCCTTCGCCGCTGCGTAGTGCGCCTGTCCCACCTGGGCGCGCCAGCCGAGCACGGAGGCGTTGTTCACGAGCACGCCGCCCCGGCCGGCGGCGCGCAGGCGGCGCAGGGCGGCCCGGGTGGAGCGGAAGGTGCCGTTCAGCGTGACGTCGATGACCTTGTCCCACTGCTCGTCGGTCATCTCCGTGAGCTCGGCGGTCCCGCCGAGTCCGGCGTTGTTCACGACGATGTCGAGGTGGTCGTGGCGCCGCTCCGCCAGGTCGAACAGCGCCTGGATCTGCCCGTCGTCGGTGACGTCGCACGGGATGCCGTCGACCCGGTCGGCGCCGAACTCCTCGGCGAGCGACGCCACCGTCTCCTTGGTGCGGCGCGGGTGGGCGTCTCCTATGACGACGCGCGCGCCCTCCTCCAGGAAGCGGCGTGCGGTGGCGCCGCCGATACCGGCTCCGGCGGCCGCCGTGATCACGGCGGTGCGGCCCGCGAGCAGGTCGTGCGCGGGCTCGTAGACGGGTGCGGCGGGCACGTTCATTGAGGTCCCCGATTCCGGATCAGGCCTGAGTCCCGGCTCTCGACTCCTTGACTCCCCTCAAGGTAATCTACCAAACACTTGTTAGGGAATACCGAGGGGTGGGCCACCGATGGACCTCGACTTCACCGCAGGGGAAGAGGAGTTCAGGCAGCGGGCGCGCGCCTGGCTCGCCGCGCATGTGCCCGCCGTGCCCCTGCCCTCGCTGGAGACCGAGGAAGGTTTCGCGGCCCACCGGGAGTGGGAGCGCACGCTCGCCGCCGACCGCTGGTCGGTGGTGTCCTGGCCCGAGGAGTACGGCGGGCAGGGCGTCGACATCGTCAAGTGGCTGGTGTTCGAGGAGGAGTACTACGCGGCGGGCGCCCCGGGCCGCGTCTCGCAGAACGGCATCAGCCTCCTCGCGCCCACCCTCTTCGACTTCGGCACCGAGGAGCAGCGCGCGCGGCTGCTGCCGCCCACGGCGACCGGCGAGGTGATCTGGGCGCAGGCCTGGTCGGAGCCGGAGTCGGGCTCCGACCTCGCGTCGCTGCGCTCCACCGCCCGCCGCACGGACGGCGGTTGGCTGATCAGCGGGCAGAAGACGTGGTCGTCGCGGGCCGCGTTCGCCGACCGCGCGTTCGGCCTGTTCCGCAGCGGGCCGCCCGAGGGCCGCGAGGACAAGCCGCACCGGGGCCTGACGTATCTGATGTTCCCGCTCGACGCGGACGGGGTGACGGTCCGTCCCCTTGGGCGCCTGGACGGCAAGCCCGCCTTCGCCGAGCTCTTCCTGGACGACGTCTTCGTGCCGGACGAGGACGTGATCGGCGAGCCGGGCCAGGGCTGGCGGATCGCCATGTCCGCCACGGGCGACGAGCGCGGTCTGACGCTGCGCTCCCCCGGCCGCTTCCTCGCCGCCGCGGACCGGCTGGCCCGGCAGTGGCGGGAGCGCGCGGACCCGGCCGACACAGCGCTGCGCGACCGCGTCGCCGACGCCGTCGTCGGGGCGCGCGCCTATGAGTTGTTCACCTGGGCCAACGCCTCGCGGTGCACGGCCGGCGAGACGCTCGGCGCCGAGTCCAGTCTCAACAAGGTCTTCTGGTCGGAGTACGACATCGCGCTGCACGAGACGGCGCTCGACCTGCTCGGCCCGGACGGCGAGCTGACCGACGGCGCCCCACCGGACGGCTCCGACTGGGCCGAGGGCTACGTCTTCGCACTCGCCGGCCCCATCTACGCGGGGACGAACGAGATCCAGCGCGACATCATCGCCGAGCGCCTGCTCGGTCTGCCGAAGGGACGCCGCTGATGAGGTTCCTCCTCGACACAGGGCAGCGGGAGTTCGCCCGCTCCCTGGACGCGATGCTGACGGCAGCCGACACGGTGGCGGCCACGCGCGCGTGGAGCCTCGGTGACCACGCACGGGGGCGGGCGGTGTGGACGAGGCTCGCGGACGCGGGGGTCTTCGCGCTGCCGGTGCCCGTGGAGTACGAGGGCGTGGGGCCGCTGTCCGTGGAGACGGCCGTCGCCTTCGTGGAGCTGGGGCGGCACGCCGTGCCGGGGCCGACCGTCGAGACGGTGGCGGCGGCCGTGCTCCTGGCGCACCTGGCCGAGGAGGGCGAGCGGGGACCGGCCAAGCGCTTCCTGCCCTCCCTGGCCTCGGGGGCGGCGAGCGCGACGCTGACGCTGCCGGACGGCGGCCCGCACGCCCTGGACGCCGACGCGGCGGACCTGCTCCTCGCCGTGACGGACGGCGACCTGCGGCTGGCCCCCGGGCACGCGCGCGTGCGCCGCTCCCTGGACCCCGCGCGGCGCCTCGCCGCGCCGCTGCCCGGCGGGGAACTGCTCGCCTCGGGCCCCGCCGTGACGGCGGCGGCGCGGCGGGCGGGCGACTGGGCGGCGCTCGCCACGGCGGCGCAGTCCCTCGGCGTCGGCGTCGCGCTGCTCGACAGGACCGTGGCGTACGTGAAGCAGCGCGCCCAGTTCGGGGCGCCGATCGGGACGTTCCAGGCCGTCAAGCACCGGCTCGCGGACGTGCTGCTGCGCCTGGAGTTCGCGCGGCCGCTGGTGTTCGGCGCCGCGACGACCATGGCGCCGGCGGATGTGGCCGCCGCCAAGGTGACGGCGGGCGAGGCCGCGTACGGCGCGGCCCGTGCCGCGCTCCAGCTGCACGGGGCGATCGGGTACACGGCGGAGTTCGACCTCTCCCTGTGGCTCACCAAGGCGCGGGCGCTGCGGAGCGCCTGGGGGGATCCGGGGGTGTGTCGGGGGCGGGTCCTCGACGCCCGGGAGTGAGGGGGTCCGCGGCTGCACCGGGTGCCGCTTTCCGGAACACGAGCCGCCCGCGGCCCCCGGGATGCGATGATCAAGCACATTGGTGAGCCGACCGAGAAGGAGGCCCCACGTGCGCGTGATCGGGCTGATGTCAGGGACCTCGTACGACGCGATCGACGCGGCAGCCGCCGATCTGACCCTCGACGGCGACCGTCTGACGCTCACCCCCCTCGGGCTGATCAGCCGTGGCTACGAAGAAGGGCTGCGCTCCCGGCTCGCGGCCGCGCTGCCGCCCGCCGCCACCACGCTCGCCGAGGTGTGCCGCCTGGACACCGGCATCGGGCGGGCCTTCGCGGCCGCCGCGGTCGAGGCGGACCGTGAGCTGTGCGACGGGCGGGCCGAGTTGGTCGCCTCGCACGGGCAGACCGTCTACCACTGGGTGGCGGACGGGCGGGTGCACGGCACGCTGCAGCTCGGGCAGCCCGCGTGGATCGCCGAGGCGACCGGCCTGCCGGTGGTCGCCGACTTCCGCCCCCGGGACATCGCGGCGGGCGGCCAAGGGGCGCCCCTGGTCAGCCTGGTGGACCGGATGTGGCTGCGCGGCAGGCCGGGCAGTCCGGCCGCGCTGAACCTCGGCGGCATCGCCAACATCACCGCGGCCGACGGCACCGCCTTCGACACCGGCCCGGCCAACGCGCTGATCGACGCCGCCGTGTGCGAGGCGACGGGCGGTCGTCTCGCCTACGACCTGGACGGCGAACTGGCCGCCCGCGGCACGGTCGACGAAGGGCTCCTCGCCCGGCTCCTGGCCGAGCCCTACTATGCCCTTCCAGCGCCGAAGACGACGGGCAAGGAGCTCTTCCATCTGCCGTATCTGCGCGAGGCGTTGGAGGGGTACGAGGAGCTGCCCGCCGAGGACGTCGTCGCCACGCTCACCCGTCTCACCGCCCGCACGGTCGCCGACGCCGTCCGCTCCGTACGCGCCTCCGAGGCCGTCGTCTCCGGCGGCGGGACGCGCAATCCGGCGCTGATGGCCGCGGTGCGGGCGGAGTTGGGCGACGGGATCCCGGTGCGCACCTCCGACGAGCTCGGCCTGCCCGCCGCGGCGAAGGAGGCGTATGCCTTCGCCGTCCTCGGCTTCCTGACCCTGCACGGCCTCCCCGGCACCGTCCCCGCGAGCACAGGGGCGCGGCACGCGAGCGTGCTGGGTTCGATCACGCCGGGGCGCCGGGGCATGCCGTGGCCCCGGGGGGCGGCGGGGGCCCGGGGGCCGGAGCGGCTCGTGGTCAACGGCCATGGGAGCGGGGGCCGGTAGAAAAGTGCGGGGCCGGTGGAAAGGGCCAATTTATGGAGGCCCCCTCTCATCCGCCTTTCACGCTGTGCTCATACGCTGGCGGCCATGACCCAGATGACTCCCCCAGGCTGGTACCCCGACCCCGGCCAGACCGCCGGCGGTCCTCCCACCGAGCGCTGGTGGGACGGGAACGTGTGGACGGACCAGGTGCGGGCCGCCGCCGGTACCGCGGCGTACCCGACTCAACCGGCCTATCCGGCGTACCCCGGACAGGCCCCCGCCCCGCGCCGCACCCTGCGCGCGGCGATAGCCGCCGGCGTGGTGCTCGTCGTGCTCGCCGGGATAGGCGGCGGCGTGTACGCCCTGACCTCGGACGACGGCGGGGACGGCGCCGACACCGTGGGCAGGGAGCCGTCGGCCGACGCCCCGCGGGAGCCGGGAGCGCCGGACCCGACGGAGTCACCCCGGGCGCCGCGGTCGCCGGGCGCGCCCGAGGGGCAGCCTCCGGGACAGGAGGCGGGCTTCGCGAGCGATGTGGTGAACGGCATCAAGATTCCCGTGCCGGACGGCTGGAAGGGCGGCGCCACGCAGTACGGCGCCGGGGTACAGACGGACCCGATCCCCTGCCCCGGGAATGCGGAAGAACAGTGCACCCGCGGCAGCGCGTACTCCCAGTCGGCCGAGGAGCTGGACCTCGACGGCAAGACGCCCGAGGCGGCCGCCAAGGAGGACATCAAGAAGAACGCGAAGGACGGATACGGCGGCAAGACCTACGGCAAGATCACCTCGCACAAGGTGCTGGCCTCCGAGTCGATCACCGTGGCGGGCCAGAAGGGCTACCACGTCCGCTGGAAGGCCGTGACGCAGAAGAGCGACGACGGCTACGTCGAGTCGCTCGTCTTCCCGTCCCCCGCCGACAAGTCGAAGCTCGTCGTCGTCCGCATGGGCATCGACGTCAACGACAAGGCCCCCTCACCCTCGTACATGGACAAGATCGCCAAGGGGATCAAGGCGGGCCCGGTCGGCGAGGGCGCCGGCGGGGCCGGCCAGGACGTGTAGCGGCAGCCGACAACGGGGCCGGACGGGGATCCTCGCCGCTCAGGAGGAACCCCGTCCGGCCCGGGGGTGCGCGCCGCCCCCGTCCCCACGGTGCGGCGCGGGCGGGCCCGGGGCGCGTCATCCGACAGACCCGGGCCCACGATCTAGGTGAGGCCCAGTGCGGGGAGCACGCACGCCTCCACGAAGCGGGTCACGTACTCCTCGTCGGCGTACGCGCCCTCCAGGATCGGCCTGGCCCGCAGCACGCCGAACAGCTGCACGGAGAGGAACTCCACCGCCGGGTGTCCCGCGGCGATCTCGCCGCGCTCGACCCCGCGCTCGATGATCGCCGCCATGGCCCTGAGCTCCGGCTCGACCAGCGTCTCGCGCAGCACCCGCTGCAGGTCCTCGTCCTGCAGGACCGCGTGGCTGAGCGCCTGGACCAGCATGGTGTCGCGCCCCGACTGCTCGCCCGCGGCCCGGGCGGCCTCCCGCAGGTCCCCGGCGAGGCTGCCGGTGTCGATGCCGGCGAACCGCACGCAGCGGTTGGCGCGCAGCGCGGCGGCCACGAACTGGGGCTTGGTCTTCCACTGACGGTAGAGCGTGGACTTGCTGCACCGGGTGCGGGCGGCCACGCCTTCCATGGTCAGCGCCTCGTAGCCGCACTCGCGGAGCTGGTCGAGGACGGCGTCGTAGAACTCCTGCTCACGCTCCGGCGTGATCTTCGAGCGGCTCGACGTCGACGTCATGGCTCTTCTCCTCGGTACGGCGGCCGATCGGCCCGATCGACACCTTTCGAAACGCGAGTGTACCGGTACGCCTCCGTATCGGTACACTGGCGTATCGATGAGTGGGGCGATCCTCCGCTCAGACCGCACTACCCAGTCATCACGCAAAGGGGCCGGGGGATGGAATCCCGAACCGAGCCTGCCGAACGGGAGCCGGACATATCCGTCCGGGAGCCGGGCGCGACCGCCGTCCGGAAGCCGGACACATCTGCCCGACCGCCCCTCGTCCGCGAGCTCCTCCTCGTCGTAGGACTTTTCCTCGTCTACAAATTCGGCAGGCAGCTCGCCAACGGTCACACCGGCGAGGCCTTCCACAACGCGCACCGCGTCTGGGACGCCGAGCGCTCGCTGCACCTGCCCGGCGAGGGCACCGTGCAGGACGCCCTGCTCAGCAGCGACACGCTGATCCACGTCGCGAACACGTACTACGCGACCGTGCACTTCCCGGCGACGCTGCTGTTCCTGGTCTGGCTGTACTGGCGCCGCCCCCGGCACTACGTGTGGACGCGGCGGGTGCTCGCCGCGCTGACCGCGGCCGCGCTCGTGCTGCACCTCGGCTTCCCGCTCGCGCCGCCGCGGATGCTGGACGCCGCGCACCTCGTCGACACGGCGCAGGTCTACGGGCCGTCGGTGTACGCCGCCAAGCCCGCGACCGACACCATGGCGAACCAGTTCGCGGCCATGCCCTCGCTGCACTTCGGCTGGGCGCTGATGCTCGCCGTCGGGCTGATCGCCGCCACCTCGTCGCGGTGGCGCTGGCTGTGGCTGCTGCACCCGCTGGTGACGCTGCTCGTGGTCGTCGGCACCGCCAACCACTACTGGCTCGACGCGTTCGCAGCGACCGCGCTGCTAGGCATCGCGCTCGCGGTGATCCGGCTGCAGCGCCCGGGGCCCTCACTGGTCGTGCGCCGCTCGGCGCCCGTACGGGAACTGATCACCACAGGGGCCGGCCGATGAACGCCACACTCCTCGCCGTCGCGCTCTCCCTCGTCTCGGCGGCCGCCTACGCCGCCGCGGCGGTCGCCCAGGAGCGGCTCGCCTCGCGCGTCCGCGAGGGCGAGAGCGGGGCCCTGCGGATGCTCGGCAACGGCACCTGGTGGTCCTCCGTCGGACTCAACGCGTCCGCCGCGCTCCTGCACGTGGCGGCCCTGAAGTACGGCCCGCTCACCCTGGTCCAGCCGCTCGGCGCCCTCACCCTGGTCGCCGCCGTGCCGCTGGGCGCGCGGCTCGCGGGCCGCCGGGTCACGCGCCTGGAGTGGCGCGGCACCGGGCTCACGCTCATCGGCCTGGGCACGCTGCTCCTGACCGCGTCGGGACCGGCGCCGGACGACACGCTGACCGTGCCGGAGGCGCTGGTCGTGGCCGCCGCGACCATGGCGGTCATCGGGGTCCTCTCCCGGCCCGGCACGCGGCCCGGACTGCGGCACGCGACCGCGTCCGGCTTCGCCTCCGGGGTCGCCTCGGCGCTCACCCAGACCGTGACGGTCGCCGTCACGGACCGGTCGGGCCCGCTGCTCAGCCCGCAGGTGGTCATCGTGGCCCTGCTGGTCGCGGCGTTCGCCGCGGGCGGGCTGCTGCTCTCGCAGACCGCCTACCGCGGCGGCCTCGGCGCACCCCTCGCCGTGGTGACCCTCGCCAACCCCGTGGCGGCCTCGGTCATCGGCGTCGCCCTGCTCGGCGAGCGCCTCCAGGGCGGGGCCGGCGGGATCCTCGTCGCCGTGGCGGGCGCGGCGGTGGCGGCGTACGGGGTGGTGGTGCTCACGCGGTCACCGCGCGACGTGGCGGGCGAGCCCGTACCGGAGCCGCTGCCCTCGATCCCGGCTCAGCCGGTGGAGCGTGCGGGGCTGCGGCTCTCGCGGTCCTGACCCCGCGTCTCCCTTACACCGACGGCGTCGGCGGCACCCTGTCCCTCCGGGGGGGTGCGGCCGACGCCGTCGTGTGGGTCTGCGGGTCGGATGTGGCTGGTCGCGCAGTTCCCCGCGCCCCTGGGGAAGCCGTCGCTCGGTCGGACGCTGGGGCGCCCCCTGCCCACCCGGGGCGGGCAGGCGATGTCGCTTGGGGACTGCGGGCCGGATGTGGCTGAGCGCGCAGTTCCCCGCGCCCCTGGGGAAGCCGTCGCTCGGTCGGACGCACCCCACTCGGGGCCCCTCATGGGGCTCTGTGTTCGGCTATCCGAAGCCGCGGGCGTCCTGCTTCAGGGCCGTGTCGACCGTGAGGGCCGTCGCCACGACGAGGCTCAGGAGCGGCTCGGGCAGCTGGTAGTGGATCTGCAGGACGTAGTTGTCCGCGGTCGTGAACATCGTCTTGGCGAGGCCTTCCCAGGTCTTCGTGATCCGGGCGACCTCGTTGTCGGCGTGGTCGACGATCGAGAAGTTCCAGGCGCGCCAGTTCTCCGCCTTGATCGCGCCGACCTGCTGGCCGTTCACCATCATCGCGAAGTTGATCTTGCCGATCATGTTCTGCTGGACGATCTCGCCGACCTGCTGGCCGTCCGGGCGCTCGACGATCACCCGCGACTTCATGAACTTGCGGGGGCGGGTCAGCATCATCTGCGGCTGGCCGTACGCGTCGCGGATCTCCAGCTTGTGCGTCATGAACTGGTCGACGCTGGCCACGAAGCGCGCGACCTTCTTCAGCGCGCTCTGGCCGACCTGGACGACCGAGCCGAGCGTGTTGCCCGCCTGGTCCATGACGCTGTACTCGTTCGTCAGCTCGATGAGCTTGGCCTTCTGGTTCACGACCAGGACGGGCTCCGTGAACAGCGTGCCGCCGCCCTGCGCGGACGGCGCGACACCGGCCTGCTTCTGCACCTGGCGCTGCACCTTGCCCGGGTCGGCCGTCGGCGGAGCCTGCGGGTGCGCCTGCGGCTGGCCGAACTGGCCCTGCGGCGCCTGCGCCTGGGGCTGAGCCTGTGCCTGGGGCTGGCCGAACTGACCCTGCGCGGGCTGCTGGGCCTGAGCGGGCTGCTGCGCCTGCTGCGGAACCTGGCCCTGCGGGGCCGGGTTGGTGTGGTCCGTCCACTGGGCGCCGTCCCACCAACGGAGCAGCTGGGCCGCGCCGTGCGGGTCCGGGTACCAGCCTGCAGGAGTGTTCGAATGCGTTGTCACCCGGGAGACCCTACCCCCCGGGCACGGGCCGTCCGCCAGTCACTTCGCACGGGTGTGACCTCCGACTCATCCGGCGCCTCGCCCGCACCTGCGGGCACGTCGTAGCTGGTCGCGCAGTTCCCCACATCGCCCTCGGCCGCCGCGAAGTGGCCGAGGGTCGCGCGCGGCGCCGTGGTGACCCGCGTGACGTCCGGGGTTCTGGACGCGCCGCTCGGTCGGCAGATGGAAAAGACCTCCTCCCCCCCGTCAGGCCGTGATGATCGCCGGGTCGCTCACGCCCGCCGCGCCGGTCTCCACGTGGCCCGCGAGGCGTCGCAGGAAGCCGGTGTCGGTGTCGGACTTCACCGTCAGGTCGTACCAGCGCTTGCTCGCGCGCAGGTCGACGGTGTGCTCCACGGAGGTGCCGGGTTTGACCTTGAAGGTCTGGCCCGTGCCGCCGTAGGCGTTGGTCACCGTCAGGTTCACGTCGGCGCTGCCCGCGTTCTTCAGGGTCAGCTTGATGTTGCCCGTCGTGCCGTCGTGGCGGGCGACGACCTCGGGGCCCGCCTTCTTGCCGGGGCCCTTGAAGGTGCGCAGGAAGCCGTTGGGGCCGAAGACGGAGAGGTCGTAGGCGTCCTTGGAGTACTTCGAGTTCCAGGTGTCGGAGACGGACTTGCCGGCCTCCGTCGTGTACGTCCAGGGGCCGTCGGTGCGGTTCGCGGAGCGGACGTGGAAGCAGACGCCGGCCTTGGCGCCGCCGCTGAACGTGAGCGTGAACTTACCGGCGACGGGGTCCGCGGCGCCGTCCACCAGCGGGGCGTACGGCAGCGCGCGGGCGGGCCGGGAGCCGCGCTCCTGCTTGGGCAGCGCCGGGTTCGCGGGCGCCTTCGGCACGTAGTCGGGGTGGCGCTTGTTGTCCGGCGGCTCGTAGGCGGCGGTGTCGGGGAGCTCCGCCGGGTCGGTGTCCTTGCCGCTGAAGTCGAAGGCGGAGGTCAGGTCGCCGCAGATCGCGCGGCGCCACGGCGAGATGTTGGGCTCCTTGACGCCGAAGCGCTTCTCCATGAACCGGATGATCGAGGTGTGGTCGAAGACCTCGGAGTTCACGAAACCGCCGGTGCTCCACGGCGAGACGACGATCATCGGGACGCGCTGGCCGAGGCCGTAGTGCCCGGCCGCGTAGGAGGCGTTGCCGGGGAAGTAGTCGAGCGTGGTGTCGACGGTGGACTTGCCCTGGTTGGCGTCCTTGGGCACGTACGGCGGGACGATGTGGTCGAAGTAGCCGTCGTTCTCGTCGTAGGTGATGAACAGGGCCGTCTTCGCCCACACCGCGGGGTTGGAGGTGAGCGCGTCCAGGACCTGCGCGATGTACCAGGCGCCGTAGTTCACGGGCCAGTTGGGGTGCTCGGTGAAGGCCTCCGGGCAGGCGATGTAGGAGACCTGCGGGAGCCTGTCCGCCTTCACGTCGGCCGTGAGGATGTCGAAGTAGCCGTCGCCCGCCTTGGCGTTGGTGCCGGTGCGGGCCTTGTCGTACAGCGGGTCGCCCGGCTTGGCGTTGCGGTACTTGTTGAAGTAGAGGAGCGAGTTGTCGCCGTAGTTGCCGCGGTAGGCGTCGTCGATCCAGCCCCAGTGACCCGCCGCGTTCAGGCCGTCGCCGATGTCCTGGTAGACCTTCCAGCTCACGCCCGCCTGCTCCAGGCGCTCCGCGTACGTCGTCCAGTCGTAGCCGAGCTCCTGGTTGCCGAGGACCGGGCCGCCGCCCTTGCCGTCGTTGCCGACGTGGCCCGTGAGCATGTAGTAGCGGTTGGGGTCGGTGGCCCCGATGAACGAGCAGTGGTAGTCGTCGCAGACCGTGAACGCGTCGGCGAGGGCGTAGTGGAACGGGATGTCGTTCCGCTCCAGGTAGGCCATCGTCCGCTCGGACTTCGCGGGGATCCACTGGTCGTACGCGCCGTTGTTGAACGCCTTGTGGCCGCCCGCCCAGTCGTGGTCGAGGCCCGCGATGAACTGCATGCCGAGGTTCTCGGCGTCCGGGTGGAAGGGCAGCACCTCCTTGCCGCCGCCCCGCTGGTGCCAGACCGGCTTGCCGCTGGGCAGGGTCACCGGGCGCGGATCGCCGAAGCCGCGTACGCCCTTCATCGTCCCGAAGTAGTGGTCGAAGGACCGGTTCTCCTGCATCAGTACGACGACGTGCTCGACGTCCTTGATGGTGCCGGTGGCGCGGGCGGCCGGCAGGGACGCGGCGCGGGCGATGCTCTGGTTGAGCATGGCGAACGTCGCGGTGCCGCCGGCCAGCTGCATGAAGCGGCGCCGATTGAGTTCAGGCATGAATGTTCCGACCTCGTGTTTTGTGGGGGACGTGAGCGGGGTGAAGTGTGCCAAGGGGAGCAAGCGATACGGAAGAGCCTGTGACGGCTGTGTGAAGAGAAGTCCAACCTCCGGCGGGCAGGACACAAGCGCCGGGCATTGAGGCGGAAAACAGCACATTCGGCGCAGGCATTTCTTCACGCGTCGTGCACACCTCCGGCCCTCTTGCGGCGATAGGTGCCGTAGGCAACCATGAGCCCATGACTCTGCGCGTCCATGGCACCTGCGCCCCCGGTTTCGAGCGCGTGCGGGCGGAATTCGAGCGGAACTTCACCGAGCGCGACGACCTCGGCGCGTCCGTCGCGGCCATCGTCGGCGGCGAGCTCGTCGTCGACCTGTGGGGCGGCGACGCGGACCGCACCGGCACCCGCCCCTGGGAGCGGGACACGCTGGTCAACGTCTACTCCACGACCAAGGGGATGACGGCCCTCTGCGCCCATCTGCTCGTCGACGGCGGCGAGTTAGACCTGGACGCGCCGGTCGCGCGGTACTGGCCCGAGTTCGCGCGGGAGGGCAAGGCCGACATCCCGGTGCGCTGGCTGCTGAGCCACCGCGCCGGTCTCATCGCGCCGAGCGAGCCGCTGGCGCCGGGCGGGGTGTACGACTGGGAGAAGGTGACGGACGCGCTGGCGGCGACGCGGCCGTGGTGGCGGCCGGGCACCGCCCAGGGCTATCACGCGGTGACGTTCGGTTTCCTCGTCGGTGAGGTGGTGCGGCGCGTCACGGGTGTCTCGCTCGGGACGTTCCTGCGCGCCGAGGTGACCGGGCCGCTCGGCGCCGACGTCCACGTGGGCACGCCGGAGAGCGAGCACGGGCGGTGCGCGGACATGGCACCGGCCCTCCGCGCCACCGAGGAGCCGGCGCCGGCTCCTTCGGAGTCCGGCGTGTCGCCGAAGCAGGCCCGCACCGTGTTCGGCGATGCGCCGAAGCCCCCCGTGGGCGGTCTGACGGACCATCCGATGGCGCCGGTCACGCTCGCCCTGCAGTACCTGCCGCTCGGCGACGTGAACGCCGCGGCCTACCGCAGCGCGGAGATCCCCGCGGTCAACGGCCACGCCACCGCGCGGGGACTCGCCGCCGTGTACGCGGAGCTGGCGGGCGGCAGGCTCCTCTCCCCCGGCGCCGTGGAGCGGCTGCGCACCCGGCAGGGCGGGGGCGACGAGCCGGACCTGGTGCTGCGGGCGGGCACCCCGCTCGCCGAGAACTGGCCGTGGGGCCTCGGCTACATGCTCAACCAGTTCGGGCAGGCGGGCCCCAACCCGCGGGCGTTCGGGCACGGCGGCGCGGGCGGTTCCTACGCCTTCGCCGACCCGGAGAACGGCGTCTCGTACGCGTACACCATGAACCGCATGGGTGCCGGGACCTCCGGCGAGGACCTGCGCAGCATCCACCTGGTCGGCGCGCTGTACGAGGGGCTGGCCGAGCTGGGCCCGGTGCGGTAGCCGACGACGGGGTCATGACACAGGCTCTCAGGTGTCGGGGTGCCGGCCGGGGCCCCGGTCGTTGGGGGCGAGCTTGCTGGGCGACAGGTCCGTGGCGTCCTCCCCGGGTTCCAGCAGGGTGTTGGCCGGGCCGATGATCAGCGGGTCGGCCTTCCCCACCGCCTCCGTGTCCTTGGCCTCGTAGTCGACCCGCAGCAGCAGGTGCCGCATGGCTTCGAGGCGGCCGCGCCGCTTGTCGTTGGTCTTCACGACGGTCCAGGGGGCGTGCGCGGTGTCCGTCGCCCGGAACATCTCGACCTTCGCGTACGTGTAGGCGTCCCACAGGTCCAGTGAGGCGACGTCGGTGGAGGACAGCTTCCACTGGCGCACCGGGTCGACCTGCCGGATCGCGAACCGGGTCCGCTGCTCGGCCCGGGAGACGGAGAACCAGAACTTGACGAGGATGATGCCGTCATCGGTGATCATCTTTTCGAACAGCGGAGCCTGTTCCAGGAAGTGCCGGTGCTGTTCGGGCGTACAGAACCCCATCACCGGCTCGACGCCGGCGCGGTTGTACCAGGACCGGTCGAAGAAGACGATCTCGCCGGCCGTCGGCAGCTGGGCGACGTACCGCTGGAAGTACCACTGGCCCGCCTCGTGCTCGTTCGGCTTGTCGAGCGCCACGGTCCGCGCGCCGCGCGGGTTCAGGCGCTCGGTGAAACGTTTGATCGTGCCGCCCTTGCCCGCCGCGTCACGGCCCTCGCACAGCACCACGATGCGCTTGCCCTGGTCACGCACCGACTTCTGCAGTTTCAGCAGCTCGATCTGGAGGATCCGCTTGCGCCGCTCGTACGCCCGGCGGCCCAGCTTCTCCGTGTACGGGTAGTTCTCCTGCCATGTCCGCAGGGGCTGCCCCTGCTCGTCGAGGAGCACCGGGCGTTCGGGACGGGCCTCGTCCACCGAAAGGCCCTTGAGCAGATCCTCGCCGTTCCCACCGGTCGGCACCACGCGGTCACCTCTCCCTCGAAAGATCCTCGACGCCTCAGTCGACAGCCTGCCCCAAAAATGGCAGGACGGTCCCCTCGGCCCGTTGGTACCTTGCGGATCATGAAGTCCGTAAGTGAGAACGAGATCCGTGCGTCCTTTGTGAACTGTTCGAAGGGCGAGGCCCGCAGACTCACCCTCCCGGCGGACTTCGCCGACACTCCCTGGTCCGACCTGGACTTTCTCGGCTGGCGGGACCCCAAGGCGCCCGAGCGCGGCTATGTCGTGACGTGGCGTGACGACCGGCCCGTGGGCATCGCCCTGCGCGCCTCCACCGGGGCCCGCAGGAGCATGCTCAAGTCCAGCATCTGCTCGGTCTGCGTGACGCCGCAGTCCGGCTCCGGCATCACGCTGCTCGTGGCCCCGAAGGCGGGCGCGGCGGGCCGCCAGGGCAACTCCGTCGGCCTTTACGTCTGCGCGGACCTGGCCTGCTCCCTCTACGTACGGGGCAAGAGGACCACCGCGCAGGCCCGCCGCCGCCTGGAGGAGAGCCTCACGCCGGAGGAGCAGAACGCGCGGACCATACAGAACCTGAACGGTTTCCTGGACCAGGTCCTCGACGGCTGACCGCAGCCCGGCGCGGGCCTCCGGCCGAAAGACACGCCCTAGCTCGCGCGGGGGTCCACCAGCTGGAGGGTGAGCGTGTCCGAGGGGGCGGCGAGGCCCGGGCCGCCCGCCGCGGCCCAGGTGATTATCCCGTCGAGCGACTCGTCGTCCGTGACGAAACCCACCCAGGCCGCCCGGCCGCCCCGCCTGCGCCCCTCGGAGGAGGGCTGGACCACGACGATGTTGGCCTGGCCGCACGGGCCGAGGCAGTCGCTCGTGCGCACCGCGAACCGGCCGCGCGAGGCCGCCGCCGCGGAGCGCAGCCGCTCCAGCTGCCAGGCGTGGTCGATGCCGGGGTTCTTGCGCGGGTCGCCGCAGCAGCAGCCCCGGCACACGACGAGCGTGCAGGGGCGGCGGGCGGCGGCACCGATGGAGACGACGGGACTCATGTCGTGATCATCTCAGGTGGGCTCACCGCGGGTGCGATCACCTCGGGGTGTGATCACCTCAGGTACGCGAGCCCGGGGTGCACGCCCCGGTAGCCGTCCACCAGGCGCCGCGCGACGGTCACGGAGTCGACGAGCGGGTGCAGCGCGAACGCCTTGACGGCGGTGGCCGCCGAACCGCTGTCCGCCGCTTCGAGCACCTCGCGCTCGACGGCCTTGACCGCGCACACCAGGCCGGTGGCGTGGCCGGGCAGCGGGGCCACCGACATGGGGTGGGCGCCGTTGGCGTCGACGGAGCAGGGCACCTCGATCACGGCGTCCGCGTCCAGCGCGGCGAGGGTCGTGCCGTTGCGGACGTTGAGGATCAGCGTCGACCGCTCGTCGCGTGCGATGGCCCGCATCAGCGCGAGGGCGACCTTCTCGTACCCGCCGGACTCCAGGTCCTCCTCGGCCCGCTCCCCGACGCCCGCCGCTTCCCTGTTCTCCGCCATGTACGCCGCCTCACGCTCGGCGAGAGTGTCGTTCCAGGCCTTGAGGGCGTGTGTGTCGGGGTGGCGCATGTCGGCGTAGAAACGCGCCTGTTGGTGGTGGAGGAAGGCGCCGCGGGTCCGCTCGGCCCTCTGGTAGGCGCGCACGGTGTCGCGGTTGAAGTAGTAGTAGTGCAGGTATTCGTTGGGGATCATGCCGAGCGACTGGAGCCAGTCGGGGCCGAACAGCCTGCCCTGTTCGAAGGCGACGAGGAGTTCGGGTTCGGCGAGCAGGCGCGGCAGTTCGTCGTGGCCCCCGATGTGCAGGCCGCGCAGCCAGCCCAGGTGGTTGAGGCCCACGTAGTCGATGAAGGCCTCGTCGGGGTTGCCGCCGAGCACCTGCGCGATCCTGCGGCCGAGGCCCACGGGCGAGTCGCAGATGCCGATGACGCGGTCGCCCAGGTGGCGGGACATGGCCTCGGTGACGAGGCCCGCGGGGTTGGTGAAGTTGATGACCCAGGCGTCGGGGGCGAGCCGGGCGACGCGGCGCGCGATGTCGACGGCGACGGGCACGGTGCGCAGTCCGTACGCGATGCCGCCCGCGCCGACCGTCTCCTGCCCGAGCACTCCCTCGGCGAGGGCGACGCGTTCGTCGGCGGCGCGCCCCTCCAGGCCGCCGACGCGGATGGCGGAGAACACGAAGTCGGCGCCGCGCAGCGCCTCGTCGAGGTCGGTGGTGGCGGTCACGGAGGGCGCGTCCGGGACACCGGCGGCCTGGTCGGCGAGGACACGGGCGATGGCGTCGAGCCGGGCCGCGTCGAGGTCGTGCAGCACGACGTCGGTGACGCGGCCCTCGGCGCGGTCGCCGAGGAGAGCCCCGTAGACGAGCGGCACGCGGAACCCGCCGCCGCCGAGAATTGCCAGCTTCACGTCTGAACCGCCTTCTGTCGGACCGTTATCACCGGTGCTCACGTTACGTACGATGACGCGGCAGCGTTCCGACCCCCCACGGAGGTAGCGCCCCGATGACCCTTTGGAAGGCATCAACCGCCCTGCTCGGCACCGTCGCCCTGGCGGTGATGACGGGCGGCGCCGCCTCGGCCGCGCCCGCCTCGCCCGGCGGCTGGCAGGAGACCGGCACGTCGTACGTCAACTCCCTCACCGGCAGCCAGGGCCTCGCGAGCCGCGCCGACGGCGGGCTCCTCCACCGCGGCCTCGGCTCGATACCCCTCGACCTGCGCGCCAAGGGCTGGGGGCACATAGGCGACCCGGACATCGCGGACGGCCACACCTTCGACGCCTACCAGGGCGGCGACAGCGCGCGGTCGAAGATGTTCGCGGTCACGACGCCGGACGGGAAGCGCCACCTGTACGAGCACCGGCTCGACGCGGGCGAGAAGCTCAACAACTCCTTCGCGGCCGTCTCGCCCGACGCGCGGTGGCTGGTCTCCGGCGAGTGGGGCGACCAGCACCGCCTCCAGGTGTTCCCCGCCCCGCTCCTCAACCCCTCGACCCCGCCCGCCGGCGGCGCGCTCCCCCAGGCGGGGCAGATCACGCTCGACAAGCCGGTGCGTGACATCCAGGGCTGCGACTTCGCCTCCGCCACGCGCCTGGTGTGCGCCTCCAACGACGCGTCCAAGGAGCTGTTCCCCGTGGACCGCCCGGTCCTCCAGGTCGATCTGGAGCGCCCCCTCGACGGGCAGCCGGTAACAGGCCGCGTCACGAGCCTCTTCGCGGCGCCGCAGCGCAGCGTCTGCTCCGGCACGTTCGAGACGGAGGGCGTCGACTACGACGCCGCGCGCCGCACCCTGCGCGTCGAGGTGGTGCCGCCCGTGCCGTGCCTGGTGACGACGGCGGTGTACGCGTACAAGCCGACGACCGGCTGAGCGCTCGCCCTGCGGACGCGGGCCCGTCCGTCTGCCGGACAGGACGTGTGGGGCGCCGCGGGGCAGGGGAAGGTCGTGATCATGACACAGCACGACCAGCAGGTGGCCGCCACCGGTCCCGTCCCCTCCCCCGCCGCCGAGCGGCGCCCGATACGGCAGCTGCTCGCCGCGTCGGTCGGCAACGCCGTGGAGTGGTACGACTGGTACGCGTACACCTTCCTCGCCACGTACATCGCCGACCAGGTCTTCCCCAAGGGATCCGGCAACTCCCTCGTCCCGCTGCTCTCCACGTTCGCCGTCTTCGCGGTGGGCTTCTTCATGCGGCCCGTCGGCGGGCTGTTGATGGGAGCGGTCGCCGACCGGCAGGGCAGACGGGCGGCGCTGACCGTCACGATCCTGCTGATGGGCGGCAGCAGTCTGCTGGTCGGCCTGACCCCGACCTACGCGGCCGTGGGCGTGCTCTCCCCGATCGTGCTGGTGCTGGCCCGGCTGCTCCAAGGACTCTCCGTGGGCGGGGAGTTCGCGGCGTCGACGACGTTCCTCGTCGAGTCGGCGGGCCCGGGGCGGCGCGGACTCTTCTCCAGTTTCCAGTACGTCTCCACCAGCATCGGCCAGCTCGCGGCGTCCGGCATCGCCGCCCTCCTCGTCGCCACGCTCTCCGACGGGCAGATGGACGGCTGGGGCTGGCGGCTGCCCTTCTTCGTCGGGGCCGCGCTGAGCCTGGTCGGCTTCTGGATCAGGCAAGGGGCGCACGAGACGCACCGGGCGCCCGCCGAGGAGGGCGACCGGCCGGGGCTCTTCGACGCGCTGCGGCACCATCCGCGCCAGTCCCTGCTGATCTGCGGCATCACGGCGGGCGGCACCCTCGCCTACTACACCTGGACGTCGTACCTGCCGACGTACGCCGAGCTGAACACGGACATCAGCAAGGGCCAGGCGCTCCTCGCGGGCACGGTGTCCCTCGCCTTCTTCACCGTGCTCCAGCCGGTGGGCGGGCTGCTCTCCGACCGGGTCGGGCGCAGGCCGCTGCTGCTCTTCTTCGGCGTCGGCTTCGCCGCCCTGAGCGTGCCGCTGCTCAAGTCCCTCTCGGGGTCGTTCGGTTCGCTGCTGCTCGTGCAGTGCGCGGGCATGGTGCTCCTGACCGGCTTCACGTCGATCTCGGCGGCCGTGAACGCCGAAGTCTTCCCCGCGCGGGTGCGGGCGGCCGGGATCGGCTTCCCGTACTCGCTGACCGTCGCGGTGTTCGGCGGCACGGCCCCGTACATGGGCACGTTGTTCAAGGAGATCGGGTCTCCTGGGTTGTTTCCCGTGTACGTGGCCGTGCTGTGTGTTGCTTCGTCGGCCGTCTATCTGAGGCTTCCGGAAACTGCTCACAAGCCCCTCGAACGGTGAGTTCTGTATCTGCCGGTTCGTTGTGGCTGATCGCGCAGTTCCCCGCGCCCCTAAGCCACCCGGGGCACCCCGGCGATCGAGCGGCCCGCCCACTCCGGGGCCGGTTCCGTCAGAGCCGTGAGGTGGTCGCGGATCCCGTCCGGGAACGGGGTCGCGCGGCCCGCGTTCCGGTCGACGTGGAGCGCGAGGAGCTCCGTGGTGGCCACGGGGGTGGCGTCCGGGGCGGGTTCCGCGCCCTCGGCCTCGACCACGTACATCTCGTGCGTGAACCGGGCCTTCTTGGCGTCCGCGCCCAGTATGCGGGTGCGGAGGGTGAGGTGGGAGCCCTCGGCGACGTCGTCGAGGTACCGGACGTGGGCCTCGACGGTGTAGAGGGAGCAGCCGGTGGACTCGCGGTAGCCGGCGTGCAGGCCCGTCTCGATCATCATGGCGTCGGTGGCGTAGCCGAAGACGAGGACGTAGAAGGCCTCGCTCATGTGGCCGTTGTAGTCGATCCACTCGGGGCGCACCGTCCGGTGGAACAGGGGCAGGGGCTCGGTCACTCGGTGCCTCCGGGGAGCCGGCCCGTGGCGCGCAGGACGTCGATGACGCCCTGGTCCCGCTCGGCGACGAGGTCCGCGATGGTGCGGCCGTTCGCCGCCTCGTCGCACCCTGCGACCACGGCGTCGTACAGCTTCTTGTCGAGTTCGGGCGCTTCGAGGCGCGTCCACGGCGACTTCAGGGACGGGCCGAAGTGGTCGAGCATGTGGGCCATGCCGCCCTCGCCGCCCGCGAGCGCGAAGGTGAGCATGGGGCCCATGAACGCCCAGCGCAGCCCTGGCCCTTCGGTGATGGAGTCGTCGATCTCCCGGACGGTGGCCTCACCGTTGGCGACCATGTGCAGCGCCTCGCGCCACAGGGCTTCCTGGAGGCGGTTGGCGATGAAGCCGGGCACCTCGCTCTTCATGGTGATGACGGATTTGCCCGCGACCTCGTAGAACCGGGACGCCCAGGCCACGGCGGAGGCGTCGGTCCGCTCGCCGCCGACGACCTCGACGAGGGGGATCAGGTACGGCGGGTTGAAGGGGTGCCCGACGACGAGGCGGCCCGGCGTGGCGGCCTCGGTCTGCATGTCGGTCATCGGGTAGCCGGAGGTGGAGGAGGCGATGACGACGCCGGCGGGGGCGGCGGCGTCCACCTGCGCGAGGAGCTCGCGCTTGAGCTCCAGCTTCTCGGGGGCGCTCTCCTGCACGAACTGGGCGTCGGCGACGGCCTCTTCGAGGGTCGCGGTGACGGTGAGGCGGTCCCGCGAGGCGCCCTCGGCGAGGCCGAGCTGGGTCAGCGCCGGCCAGGCGGCCTCGACGAGACGACGCAGCCGCTGCTCGGCGTCGGGCGCGGGGTCCCAGGCGGTGACGTCGTAGCCGCGGGCCAGGAAGTGGGCGACCCAGCCGCCGCCGATCACGCCGGCGCCTATGCAGGCGACGCGGCGGACTTCTTCAGGGGTGGTGGTCATGAGGGGGGTCCTATCCGTGCTGCCGGTGGGGGGGGAGCGCTACGCGCGGGGCTTGAGCCCCAGCTTCTGCCGGGCCTCGTCGGGGGACGCGACCCGAGAGCCCAAGCTCTCGGTGATCTGCACGGCACGCTCCACGAGCTGCGCGTTCGTCGCCTTGTTGCCCTTGCCGAGGTAGAGGTTGTCCTCCAGGCCGACGCGGACCTGCCCGCCGAGCAGGATGGACTGGGCGACCCACGGCATCTGCATGCGGCCGAGCGCGAAGCTGGCCCACTGGGCGCCTTCGGGCAGCATGTTGACCATGGACTGGAGGACGCCCGGGTCGGCGGGGGCGCCCCACGGGATGCCCATGCAGAGCTGGAAGACGGTGGGGTCGTCGAGCAGCCCTTCGGCGAGGAGCTGCTTGGCGAACCACAGCTGGCCGGTGTCGAAGATCTCCAGCTCGGGGCGGACGCCGAGCTCCTGGATGCGCTTGGCGCCCTGCCGGAGCATGTCGGGGGTGGAGACGTAGAGGTTGCTGCCGTCGCCGAAGTTGAGGGAGCCGCAGTCCAGGGTGCAGATGTCGGGGAGCAGGTCCTCGACGTGCGGGAGGCGGTCGAGGCCGCTGACGAGGTCGGTGCCGGGGAGGTGGTTGAGGGGCTCGTCCGGGTCGATGACGAGGTCGCCGCCCATGCCCGCGGTCAGGTTGATGACGACGTCGGTGCCGGTCTCCTTGATGCGCTCGACGACCTCGCGGTACAGGCGCGGGTCGCGGGAGGGGGCGCCGCTCTCGGGGTCGCGGACGTGGATGTGGACGACGGCGGCGCCCGCCTCGGCGGCCTCGACCGCCGAGGTGGCTATCTGCTCGGGCGTGACGGGCACGTGCGGGCTCTTGCGCACGGTGTCGCCCGCGCCGGTCAGGGCGCAGGTGATGATGACGTTGTCGTTCACGGGCATGCTGAACTCTCCCTGGGGGATGGGGGGGGGTGGAGCCGGGCGTCGTACGAGGAGTCAGTGCGCGGTCAGCGTCGCGTCGACGTAGGCGGTGAGGGCCTCGTGCATGTCGTCGGGGCCGGTGCCGGGTCCGTCGGGGGCCGCGGCGAGGACCTGGGTGGCGAGGCCGTCGATCAGGGCGGTCAGGCGCAGCGCCGCGGCGTCGGGGTCGGCGGGGCGGAAGACGCCTTCGGCGGTGCCGCGGCGGATGACGTCGGCGACGGTGGTGCGCCACTGGCGGTAGTAGTCGGCGTGCAGGCGGCCCACGGCGGTGGAGCGGGCGGCCTCCGCCCACAGGTCGAGCCAGACGCTCCACTGCCAGCGCTGCTGCGGGGTGCGGGGGATCTGCAGCTCGATGAGCTGGCGGAGTTCGTCGGCGGTGTCCGCGGCGTCCGCGACCCGGGCCGCCCTGCGCGCGGTGTCCTCGTCCATGCACCAGCGCACGGCGGCTTCGAGGAGGTCGTCGCGGCCGGGGAAGTGGTAGTGGATGGCGGCGGTGCTGGTGTCGCAGGCCGCCGCGATGTCCTGCACGCGTACGGCGTGGAAGCCGCGCTCCGCGATGAGGCGGACGGTCTCGCGGACGATCTGCAGGGGACGGCCGCCCTCGGGCGCCACGGCGCGCTCACGCCGGGCGGCGGGCTCCGGGGGCCGGGCGGCGCCGAGCAGCCAGCCCGCGTCGACCCCGCCGGTATCGGCGATGCGGGCGAGCTCCGCGGCCGTGAAGCGCCGGGTGCCGCCCAGCGAGCGGGAGAGCTTGGAGGGGTCCATGACGATACGGCGGGCGAATTCGCGCTGGGTCACGCCGGCATCGGCGATCACCTTGCGGACGCGGTCCGCCACCTCGGGGTCGTACTGCATGGTCGGCGACCCTACCCGTGCATTGCGGTGAACACAACGCAGGCGCAGGGCCTCCGTCACCTCATTCCCCCAATCCACCACGAGTTGAGGAGATCCTGAGGAGAAATTGCGTTTCTGACTGACGCATCAGTCACTGCTTACCCCAGCCGCCCGCGGAACCGGCCGGCCACGTGAGGCACTCTTCCTTCTGTGTCGCACGCATCTTCGTTTCCCCCACAGCGCCCGCCGCTGCCCTTCCCCGGCCACATGGTCGTGTGCGGCGGTGACAACGCCCTCGCCCACCGGCTCGCCGCCGAACTGCGCGGTGTCTACGGCGAGCAGGTCGTTCTCGTCGTGCCGCCCGCGGGGCGTGGTGAGCCGAACCGGCTGACGGGGCGGGCCCGGACGACGGCGCTGATCGGGCGTATCACCGCCGCCGTCTCGCGCACCACGGGGAACGGAAACGGGGACGGCCACGCCGAGAACGGCGACCCTGCCGGCCTGCCGCGGACCCTGGAGGCCGCCGACCTCACCGACGACGTCCTGGCCGACGCCGGCATCCCGCAGGCCGCCGCGCTCGCGCTCATGCACGACGACGACGAGACCAACATCCGCACGGCGCTCGCGGCCCGCAGGCTCAACCCCCGGCTGCGCCTGGTGATCCGGCTGTACAACCGCAAGCTCGGGCAGCACGTGGAGGAGTTGCTGGACCAGGCGGCCGCCGTGGCGGGGCTCGCCACCACCGACGCCAGCGTCACCGTCCTGTCCGACGCGGACACCGCGGCCCCGGCCCTCGCCGCCACCGCCGTCGCCGGTACCAGCAAGGTCGTGCACGCCGACGGGCTGCTGCTGCGCGCGGTGGAGCGGACCCCGCCGGCGCCCGGCGAGGTGGCGCCGCGCGGCCTCGCCACCCTCGCGCTGCTCTCGGCCACCGCCAACGACCCGGCGGGCGCGGAGGGTTCGGACGACGCGGGCGTCGGCGCGGGGCCCCGGCTGCTGCCGGACGACGCCGCCGTCGCCGCCGCTCCCGGGCGGGGCGCGCTGGTCCTTGAGACCGTCTCGTACTCCGGTTCCGCGCCGCCGCCCGGATTCCTCGCGGGGCGCGGCGTGCCGCTGCGCGAGCTGTTCTCGCGGCGGCTGCGCTGGTCGGTGGCCGGGTTCGCGGCGGCCGTCGTCGGCATGGCCATCGCGTCGATCGTCACCACCGAGGACACCACCCCGCTGCACGCCACGTATCTGACGCTCCTGGACCTCTTCTCGATCAACGACCCGGCGACGGAAGGGCCGATGAGCCGGCAGGTCCTCCAGCTCCTCGCCGGGCTGGTCGGGCTGCTGCTCCTGCCGATCCTGTTCGCCGCCGTCCTGGAGGCGCTCGGCACGTTCCGCACCGCGTCGTCGCTGCGCCGCCCGCCGCGCGGCCTCTCCGGCCACGTCGTCCTGCTGGGCCTCGGCAAGATCGGCACGCGCGTGCTCGCCCGGCTGCGCGAGCTGGACATCCCGGTGGTGTGCGTGGAGGCCGACCCGGAGGCGCGCGGCATCTCCCTGGCCCGGCGCCTGCGCGTGCCGACCGTGATCGGGGACGTGACGGAGGAGGGTGTCCTGGAGGCGGCCAAGGTGCACCGCGCGCACGCCCTGCTCGCGCTGACCAGCGCGGACACCATCAACCTGGAAGCGGCCCTGTACGCACGGTCGGTGAAGCCCGATCTGCGGGTGGCGCTGCGGCTGTACGACGACGAGTTCGCGACCGCCGTCTACCGCACCCTGCGCGCCGCGCACCCCGGTGCCCTCACCCGGAGCCGCAGCGTGTCCGCGCTGGCCGCGCCCGCGTTCGCCGGGGCGATGATGGGCCGGCAGATCCTGGGCGCGCTGCCCGTCGAGCGCTCGGTGCTGCTCTTCGCGGTGCTCGACGTGTCGTTGCAGCCGCAGCTGACGGGCCGCACCATCGCCGCGGTGTTCCGGCCCGGCGCCTGGCGCGTCGTGGCCCTGGAGCGCGCGTCCGGCCAGCGGCCCGGTCTGTCGTCGGGCCTGGAGTGGGAGCTCGACCCGGAGTACGAACTGCGCCCCGAGGACCGCGTCGTGCTGGCCGCGACCCGTCAGGGCCTGGCCGAGCTCCTCGCCCGCAGACCGCTGCCCGCCCAGCCCTGAGAGCCTGTCTTTGAACCCCCGTCGTTCGCGCGGAGCGCGGGCGCAGCGGCGGATTGGGGCCTCCCCTGCTCAAGCGGAGCCGAGAGCTTGG